>VBKI01000074.1 GCA_005879535.1 Deltaproteobacteria bacterium
GCGGTCGACCAAATTCTGACTGCAGCACTGCCTACGGCGGCAGGACCGTTTCGCCGTACGACAGGTACCGATCGACGTGTTGCGCTGCGGATCGACCTTCCTTGATCGCCCACACCACCAATGACTGCCCGCGAGACATGTCTCCTGCCGCGAACACGCCGGGAACGCTGGTCATCCGGGTCTGGTCGGTCCAGACGTTGCCCTTCTCGTCCAGCTTCACCCCGAGCTGCTGCAGGAGCGGCTTCTCCGGCCCGATGAAGCCCATGGCGAGCAGAACCAGGTCCGCGGGGATCACCCGATCCGTGCCCGGAATCTCCCGCGGTCCGAACCGGCCATCCGGAGTCTTCACCCACTCCACGTCGACCAGCAACAGCTCCTGTACGTTCCGCTTCTCGTCCGCCAGGAACCGCTTCGTCATGACGGAGTAGACGCGCGGGTCCTTCCCCCACATCGCCTTGGCCTCATCCTGCCCGTAATCGAGCCGGTAGATCTTCGGCCACTGCGGCCATGGATTGTCGGGCTGCCGCACCTCGGGCGGCCGCGGCAGAATCTCGAGCTGCGTGATGCTCCGCGCGCCGTGCCGCATCGCGGTCCCGACGCAGTCCGTCCCGGTATCGCCGCCGCCGATCACGACGACGTGCTTGCCCTTGGCGGAGGTGTATTTTCCGTCCGCGTGCTTCGAATCGAGCAGCGACTTGCTGTTCGCGGTGAGAAACTCCATCGCCGGATAGATGCCGTTCAGGCTTCTTCCTTCGACGGGCAAATCGCGCGCCTGTGTCGCGCCGCCGCAGAGCACCACCGCCTCGTAGTCGCGCAGCAGCTGGTCGGCCGGCAGGTCCTTGCCGACCTCCACCCCCGTGACGAACCGCACGCCCTCCTCCTCCATCAACCCAACCCGCCGGTCCACCAGACGCTTGTCGAGCTTCATGTTCGGGATGCCGTACATGAGCAAGCCGCCGATGCGGTCGCTGCGCTCGAACACGGTCACCTCGTGCCCGGCGCGATTGAGCTGTGCCGCCGCCGCGAGACCCGCCGGGCCCGATCCCACCACCGCGACCCGCTTGCCGGTGCGAACCGGGGGCGGCTGCGGCTGCACCCACCCCTCCGCGAAGGCACGGTCCGCGATGGCCTCCTCGATCATCTTGATGTTCACCGCCGGCAGATCGATCGCCACCGTGCAGCTCCCCTCGCACGGCGCCGGACAGACCCTGCCCGTGAACTCGGGGAAGTTGTTGGTCTTCGCGAGCCGGATCCAGGCCTCTTTCCACTGCCCGCGCCAGACCAGGTCGTTCCACTCGGGGATGAAGTTGTTCACCGGGCATCCCGACGCCATTCCGTCGAACAGCTTCCCCGTGTGACAGAAGGGAACCGCGCAGTCCATGCACCGGCCGGCCTGCTCGCGCAGCGTCTCCTCCGCGAGCGGGAAGTGCATTTCCTCCCAGTCGCGGATGCGCTCGAGATGCGGGCGCTCGTGGACCGGCTCGCGGGCGTAGTCGAGGAATCCCGTCGGCTTGCCCATCTAGTTGCCGCCCACCCGCGCTTCGTCCCGCGCGTTCGCTTCGAATGCCGCCATCTCCGCCTGCTCCGCCGAAAGACCCTGCGCGCGGAACTTCTCCTGCGCGTCGAGCATCCGCCGGTAGTCGTTGGGCAGCACGCGGACGATCTTCGCCGCGTTTTCTCCCCAGCGCTCCAGCACCCTGCGGGCCAGCGCGCTCCCGGTGAAGTCGCGGTGCCGCTCGATCATTCTTCGAACCACCGTCAGCTCCGACTCGGTGGCGGCACCGAGCTGGACCATCTGCGGGTTGCAGCGGCTGGCGAAACGGCCGTCGGCATCCAACACGTAAGCGACGCCGCCCGACATCCCGGCTGCGAAGTTCCGCCCGGTAGGACCGAGCACCACCACGCGGCCGCCGGTCATGTACTCGCAGCCGTGGTCGCCCACGGCCTCGACTACCGCATCGATCCCGGAGTTGCGCACGCAGAACCGCTCGCCGGCGACGCCGCGGATGTACGCTTCTCCCGACGTGGCGCCGTAGAACGCGACGTTGCCGATGATGATGTTCTCCTCCGGCACGAATCGCGCGCCCTCGGGCGGGAAGACGATGATGCGTCCGCCGCTCAGGCCCTTGCCGATGTAGTCGTTCGCGTCGCCCTCGAGCAGAAGAGTCATCCCGCGAGGGATGAACGCGCCGAACGACTGGCCCGCGGAGCCCTTGAAATGAAAGTGGATGGTGTCGTCGGGCAAGCCCTCGGGCCCGTAACGCCGCGTCACCTCGCTCCCGGTCATCGTACCGACCACGCGGTTGGTGTTGCGGATGGGCAGCATGGCGCGCACCGGCGTCTTCGCGTCCAGCGCTGGCTTCGCCAGCTCCAGCAGTGTCGTTCCGTCGAGCGACTTCTCCAGAGCGTGGTCCTGCGGCTGCCGGCAGGTGCGGCCGTAATGCTTGGGGACCGTGGGCTTGAAGAGGATCCGGCTGAAGTCGACGTTCCGCGCCTTCCAGTGATCGACCGCTCGGCGCATCTCGATGCGCTCCGACCGCCCGACCATCTCCTCGACGGTGCGGAAGCCCAGCTCCGCCATGTACTCGCGCACTTCCTGGGCGATGAAGCGCATGAAGTTCACCACGTGCTCGGGCTTTCCGGCGAACTTGGCGCGCAGCCGCGGATCCTGGGTGGCGATCCCGACCGGACAGGTATTGAGGTGGCAGGCGCGCATCATGATGCAGCCCAACGCCACCAGCGGGGCGGTGGCGAAGCCGAACTCCTCGGCTAATGCGGCTGCGCAGGTCGTTCAGGACCAGCACTTGATGGGTCTCGGCGAGGCCCAGCTCCCAGGGAATGCCGGCGTGCTTGATCGACGTCAGCGGGGAGGCGCCGGTGCCGCCGTCATGACCGGAGATCAGCACCACGTCGGCGTGCGCCTTGGCGACGCCGGCGGCGATGGTCCCGACCCCCAGCTCCGCCACCAGCTTCACACTGATGCGGGCGTCCCTGTTCGCGTTCTTCAGGTCGTGGATCAGCTCCTTGAGATCCTCGATGGAGTAGATGTCGTGGTGCGGCGGCGGCGAGATCAGTCCCACGCCGGGAGTGGCGTGGCGCACTTTCGCGATCCACGGATAGACCTTGGCGCCAGGAAGCTGGCCCCCTTCCCCGGGCTTGGCGCCGTGCACGATCTTGATCTGCTGCCCGCGGGCGTTGACCAGGTAGTAGTTCGTCACGCCGAAGCTTCCAACTGGTACCGGGCAGGATCCTCGCCGCCTTCGCCGGTATTCGACTTGCCGCCGATGCGGTTCATGGCCACGGCGAGCATCTCGTGCGCTTCCTTGGAGATGGAGCCGTAGCTCATCGCGCCCGTCTTGAAGCGGCGCATGATCGACTCGACCGGCTCGACCTCGTCGAGGCGCACCGGCTTGGTGGCGGTGCGGAAGTCCATCAAGCCGCGCAGCGTGCAGAGCTGCTTCGACTGATCGTCGACCAGCGCCGAGTACTCCTGGAAGGCGCGGTAGCTTCCCGTCCGGCAGGCGTGCTGCAGCTTGTGGATGGTCTCCGGATTCACCAGGTGGAACTCGCCTCCGGAGCGGTACTGGTACTCGCCGCCCGCGGGGAGGCTGGTGTGCACGATGGGCCGCTTGGGCGGAAAGCCGCGCTCGTGGCGCATCCGCGCTTCCTTGGCGACGACGTCGATGCCGACTCCGCCCACGCGCGACGCCGTCCAGGTGAAGTACTCGTCGACGAAGTCCTGCGAGAGCCCGATCGCCTCGAAGACCTGCGCGCCGTGGTAGCTCTGCACGGTGCTGATCCCCATCTTGGAGATCACCTTCACCATCCCCTTGGCGACCGCCTTCAGGTACTTCTTCTCCGCGTCGGCGGCGGGACCCGGGATCAGGCCCTGCTTCACCTGATCGTGCACGGTCTCCATCGCCAGGTACGGGTTCACCGCGCTGGCGCCGTACCCGATGAGCAGCGCGAAGTGATGCACCTCGCGCGGCTCCCCGCTCTCCACGATCAACGAGCAGCGCGTCCGCGTTCCCTCGCGGATCAGGTGGTGGTGCAGCGCGGACACCGCCAGCAGCGAGGGAATCGGCGCCGCCTCCGCGTCGTGGCCGCGATCCGAGAGCACCAGCAGATTGAACCCTTCCGCGACGCACTCGGAAGCCTTCCAGCGCAGGTCCTCGAGCGCGCTGCGCAGCGCCGCTCCGTCGCCGCTGGGCTTGAACAGGGTGGGAAGCTTGACCGCCTTGAACCCGTGCGTCCCAGGGCCGCCGTCGAGCGCGCGGATCCTCGCCAGCTCGTCGTTGGTGAGGATGGGAGAAGGCAGCGCGAGCTGGCGGCACGACTCCGGCCCGGGCTCTAGCAGATTGCCCTCGGGTCCGATCGACGTCTCCGACGACATGATGATCTCTTCGCGGATCGCGTCGACGGGCGGATTGGTGACCTGCGCGAAGAGCTGCTTGAAGTAGTTGAAGAGGAGTTGCGGTCGCTCGGACAACACGGCGAGTGGCGTGTCGGTCCCCATCGAACCCACGGCCTCGTTGCCCGTGGTCGCCATGGGCGTGATCAAGAGCTTCACGTCCTCGGACGTGTACCCGAAGACCTCCTGCCGGCGAATGACGGTCTCGCGATCGGGATGGATCGGTCGCACCGGCGTCGGCAGATCCTGGATGCGGACCATCGATTTGCGCAGCCATTCGCCGTAGGGCGCCTGCCGCGCGATACGCTCCTTGAGCTCCTCGTCGGAGACGATGCGCTGCTGCTCGGTGTCGACGAGGAAGATGCGGCCCGGCGGCAGCCGCCCCTTCTCCAGCACTTTCTCGGCGGGGATGTCGAGGACGCCGACTTCGGAGGACATCACCACCAGGTCGTCGGTCGTGACGTAGTAACGCGAGGGCCGCAGGCCATTGCGATCGAGCACGGCGCCCACGCGAACGCCGTCGGTGAATGCGATGGAAGCCGGCCCGTCCCAGGGCTCCATCAGGCATGAATGGAACTCGTAGAACGCCTTCCGTTCGGCGCTCATCGTCTCGTCCCGCACGTACGGCTCGGGCACCATCATCATCATCGCGTGCGGCAGCTCGCGGCCGGCGAGCGTGAGCAGCTCGAGGACGTTGTCGAACATCGCCGAGTCGGAACCCTCGGTGTCGACGACGGTGAGGATCTTCTTCAGGTCGCTGCCAAAGAGCCGGGACTGCATCATCGACTGGCGCGCGTGCATCCAGTTGATGTTGCCGCGGAGCGTGTTGATCTCGCCGTTGTGCGAGATGTACCGATACGGGTGCGCTCGCCCCCAGGAAGGGAACGTGTTGGTGGAGAACCGCGAGTGCACCATCGAGATGGCCGACGAGACGGCGGAATCCTGCAGGTCCAGATAGAACCGCCGCAACTGCCCGGCGTTGAGCATCCCCTTGTAGACGATGGTCTTGGAGCTGAGGCTGGGAATGTAGAAGTAGCCGCGTCCAGGGATGGCGGACCGCGAGACCTTCTTCTCCAGGAGCCGCCGGATCACGTACAGCTTGCGCTCGAACGCCGCATCGGCCTCCGATGCTCCGCGCGTTCGCGCTCCGCCCGTCGCCGGCGAAGCCGGCTCCTCCTCGATGTCCGCGGCGCGCCCGATGAAGACTTGCCTGATCACCGGCTGGCTCGCCTTCGCCGACCCCCCGAGCGTCGAGTTGTCGGTCGGGACGTCGCGCCAGCCGAGGAGCTGCTGGCCCTCGTCGCGGATGGTCTCGTCGAACAGCCGGTAGATGGCCTCGCGGCCCGGCTCGCTGGGAGGCAGGAACACCATCCCGACGCCGTACCTGCCGCGCCCCGGCAACCCAAGACCGAGCTTGCCGCATTCCGCGGCCAGGAAGGCGTGCGGCGTCTGCAGCAGGATGCCGGCGCCGTCGCCGGTCTCCTTCTCCGCTCCCGTCGCGCCGCGGTGCTCGAGGTTGCAGAGGACCTCGAGCGACTTCACGACGATGTCGTGCGAAGGCCGGCCCTTGATGTCGACGACGAACCCGAAGCCACACGAGTCGTGCTCGAGCGCCGGATCGTACAGGCCTTGCGCGGGAGGAAGCCCTGCTTCTGCTGCCATGTTCATCCCTTGTACGGGGCATCGGAAACCCCGAAATTCATAGTTCAACGCAGCGGGGCGCTGAACGCAACGTGATTCTGCCGCGCTGCGGCAATGCCCCCGCGAGACTCAGACAAAAACGTCGGAATCACCGGCCGCTGAACGGTGCAGTGACCGCCGATGTGGCGGCGTCAGCCGTCCCGATGCGGCGGAACGAGCCGTCCAGCTTCTCGCGCCCGAGCAGCGCCCGGTCAACCCCTTGCGCTTGCATCCAGGTAGCCAGCCGTGCTTTTTCCTGCAGCCCCATCCTTGGAGAATTCGCATGCCCCGCCGCATTGCGCTCGCGTTCGTCGTCGCCGCCGTGGCCTGCTCGGGAGACCTCCCGTCGCTCTCGACGCAGCAGGAGGACATCACCGTCTCGAAGGTCGTGGACGTCAGCCAGGACGAGCTGTCGGAGAACGAGACGCCCATCGCCGTCAATCCGACCGATCCGCAGAACCTCATCACCGGCGCGAACGATTGGAACTACAACGACGGCTGCGCGATGAACGCGAGCTTCGACGGCGGTAAGAGCTGGACGCCGGCGCTGCCCAACGGCTACTTGCCTGGGGTGACGAAGTTCACCAACGACCCCGCGGTGCCAGGAACGGGCATGTACGACGCGGGCGGAGACCCGCAGATCGCCTTTGGCCCCGACGGAACCGCCTACTACGTCTGCCAGGCCTTCAATTTCTTCCCGCCGTTTGAAATTGCGCTGCTCGTCTCGCGCTCCTCCGACGGCGGCAGGACTTGGCTGGACGGCGTCAGCGAGAAGCTCGCCAAGGTGAACGCCTGGCAGGGCAACGGCAAGGAGAAGGGCTCAAACGGTCAGTTCGCCGACCACGAGTCCATCCATGTGGATACGCATCCGGGCAGCCCGTACTACGGGTCGGTCTACGTGACCTGGGTGCAGTTCAACGGCAACGTGCACTCGCCGGTCTATGTCTCGTACTCGCGCGACGGCGCACGGAACTTCACTGCGCCGATCAAGGTGACCTCTGGCAACATCCGGAACAACCAGGATGCGCGCATGGTCTCCGCGCCCGATGGCACCCTCCATCTCACTTTCGACAACGGCCTGCAGGGCCACAAGGGACTCGCGTTCTTCACAACCAGGTCGACCGACGGAGGCAACACCTGGAGCGATGCGGTGGAATTCGCGCTCCTGGCGAATCCGGTCTGCACCTTCCCGCCGTACTGCTTCAACATCGCCGGGCTGCCCTTCCGGTCGGGCGGAACGTACGCGGCCCCCGCCTTCGATCCGGTGCGCAATCGACTGGTAGCGATCTGGCCCGACATCGTCGGACAGTACGCGCAGATCTACATGTCGTGGGCGCCGGCGAGCGATCTGAGCCGCTGGTCGACCCCGGTGGCCATCGCGCCAGCCGCGGGTGACAGATTCCAGAACGAGCTCACCATCGCCCCCAACGGCCGCTACGACGTGTCGTTCTACGACCGCAGCTACACGAAGAATGCGCAGGTGGACGTCACCTACGCGCAGAGCCTCGACGCCGGCGTCACGTGGGCGACGCGCAGGGTGTCTCAGAAGAGCTTCGATCCCGGGGTTTGGGGCGTGCCCAGCTCGAACGCGCAGGGTTTCCGGCCGTTCATCGGCGACTACAACGGGCAGTACTCGACGAACTCGTCCGTCGGCATCGCGTGGACCGGAGTGTCGGCGCCAGCGCCGCTGAACCTGGACATCGATTTCGCGGCGGTCACGCCTTGATTTGAGTCCCGTCACGCCGACGGCGACGCTGCGGCGCGCGCAAGCTGGCGCACGAGCGCGAGCACCGACTCGCACGTCGGCACCGGGACTGCGGTCAGGCGCGCCATCTCGACTACCGCCCCCAAGAGGGCGTCGATCTCCATGGGCCGCCCGCGCTCCAGGTCCACCAGCGTTGACGGCTTGTGAGACCCGACCTCCGCCGCCCCCGCGATCCGCGCGTCGACGTCCAGCGGAAGCTTCACGCCGACCTTCTCGGCGACGCCCTGCGCTTCCACCATCATCGTCCGCGCCAGCGCCCGGGTCTCGGGGTTGGCGATCACGGCATCGAGCGGCGACCGCGTGAGCGCGCAGATCATGTTGAACGAGAGGTTCCCCCAGAGCTTCACCCACAGGTTCTCGCGAATGCGCGGCCGCACCGGCGCCCGCAGACCCGCCTTGATCATGAGCTGCGAGAACACCTGCGCCCGCTCGCTCTTCGAGCCGTCGGGCTCGCCGAGATCGAATCGGTTCGAATAGGTGTGCTCGATCACGCCGGGCGCGACCAGGTCGGTCGCAGGGTAGACGATGCAGCCGACGACGCGCGGCGGCGGCAACAGGTCCCAGAGCTTTCCGTCCGGATCGACGCTCTGCAGGCGCGTGTTCTCGTACCGCCCGCCCGATTTGTAGAAGTACCACCAGGGGACGCCGTTGATCGCCGGCACCAAGGTGGTTTGCTTGCCGATCAGGTGCTGGATCGAGGGCGCAGCCGCCGGCAGCGAGTGCGCCTTCACCGCGATGACGACGAAGTCCTGCGCTCCGAGCTCGCGGGCGTCGTCGGTGCACCGCGGTCGCACGACGATGGTCTCGCCGCCGCTGCGGAGGGTCAGCCCATTCGCCTTCATCGCCGCCAGATGCGGACCGCGTGCGACGCAGCTCACGTCCGCCTCGCCGGCGCTCGCCAACTTCGCCGCCACGTAGCCGCCGATGGCGCCGGCGCCAAAGACGCAGACGTTCATTTGTCGAGCCCCAGCTTTGCCGCCAGCCCGATCCGCTGCAGCTTTCCCGTCGGTCCGCGCGGCAGCTCGGTGACGAAGACGATCTTGTGCGGCACCTTGTAATGGGCGAGGTGCTTTCCGGCGAATTCCCGCAGCTCACGCTCGGTGGCCGTCTTCCCTTCCTTCAGCACCACCGCGGCCGCCACTTCCTCGCCCAGGTTCTCCTGCGGCATCCCGAACGTGAGCGCGAGTTGGACCGAGGGATGGTCCATCAGCACGACGTCGACCTCCAGCGGCGAAACCTTCTCGCCTCCGCGGTTGATCATCTCCTTCAGGCGACCGATGATCCGCAGATACCCGTCCTCGTCGAGCGAGCCTTGGTCGCCCGTGCGGAACCAGCCGTTGACGAATGCCTTGGCGTTCGCTTCCGGGTTGTTGACGTAGCCGCGGGTGACGTTGGGACCGCGCACCACGATCTCGCCGCCCGCGCCCTGGGGAAGCAACGTGCCGGCATCGTCCATGATGCCGACCTCCGGGCCGGCGGCAATGCCGACCGAGCCGGGCTTGCGCGGCCGCGGAGGCAGTGGATTGGAGGCCATCTGGTGAGACGCCTCGGTCATTCCATACGCCTCGATCACCGGCGCCTGGAACGCCGCCTCCAGCTCCGCCATCAGGCGAGGGCGCAGCGAGGCCGACGACGAGCGGAGCAACCGCAGCCGCCGGCGAGCGAGGATCTCCTTGTTCCGCTCGGCGCGGCCGAGGATCGCGCGATGCATGGTGGGAACGCCAGTGGTCCAGGTGGGGTGAATCTCCTCGACCCAGTGGAAGAAACGCAGCGCATTGAACCCCGGGGTCACGAACACCTGCGCTCCCGCGGAGAGCGACGACAGCACACCCGCCACCAGCCCGTGGATGTGGAAGAGCGGCATGATCTGCAGGCAAGTGTCGTCCGGCGTCAGCGCGAGCGCGGCGGCGATGTGCCTCGCCGAGGCGCTCAAATTCGACTGCGTGAGCGGGACGAGCTTCGGGCGAGCTGTGGTTCCGCTGGTGTGCAGCAAAAGCGCGATGTCCTCACCCTTCCCGGTGCCCGGCGACTTCGCCTTTCCACGCAACGTCGGGGGAGCCTCCAGCCGGAAGGCCCCCGCGCCCTTTGCAGGCTCCGGATGCAGCTCGACGACGGGGATGGAGAGCTTCGCCGCCACCTTTCGCGCTGGCGAGTCCACGCCGGCCTCGACCACGAGGGCCTTCGGGCTCAGGTCGCCCAGGTAGAAGTCGAGCTCGTCCTCGCGGTAGCCGGGATTCAACGGCGCCGTCGCGACTCCCGTGGCGAGGCACGGGAAGGCAGCGGCCATTTCCGGCCCGTTGCGCAGGACCATCGCGACGCGGTCGCCGCGTCCGATTCCCATCGCGTTGACGGCGTCGATGGTGCGCGCCGCCAGCTCGCGCAAGGCGTGCCAGGTCAGCGGCTTCGAAGAATCGGGCGCGCTGATGGCGCTCGATCCGGCGGCGCCCCGCGAGAGCTGCGTCAGAATGGCGTCGGGATCCTGCACGGTGTCGCGTCTATCACGGACGCGCCTCCCCAGCGTGCATCGGTTCGCCGGATCCGTCCACCTCGAAGCGCAACTCGCGATCGCCGAGGTTCTCGAAATGGCTCTCGACTTCCGCCTCGCTGACGTCGGCGAGCGACGAATGCCGCCACCTGGGCTTCTGGTCCTTGTCGATCAAGACGGCGCGCACGCCTTCGTAGAAGTCCGGGCCGGCGATCACGTGCATCATCGCGCGGTACTCGAGCGTCAACGCGTCTTCGATCTCGAGAGCCGAGCCCTCCTGATTGACGCGCAATGCGAGCTTGAGGCTGAGCGGCGAGGCGCGATCCATCGCCGAGAGCGCGTCCTTTGCCCACTGCGAATCCTCGCTCCGCAGCGCGGAGACGATCGCCTCGACCGTGTCGTGCCGGAAGCAGCGATCGATCGCCGGCCGCAGCGCCGCCAGCCTCGATCTTCCCGGATCGGCGGCGAATCGCGCCACCACGGCGCCGACGTCCGCCGACTCAGTCGCCAACGCCTCGGCGAGCCCGGCGAACCGCGCTTGCGGCACGAAATGCCGCGCCAGCCCAAGGGACATCGCGTCCGCGGCATCCGCGCGCGCGCCGGTGAGCGAGAGAAAGAGACCGATCTTTCCGGGCGTACGGCCGAGGAACCGGGTGGCAGCGACGTCCGGAAACGACCCGATGAAGACCTCCGGCATGGCGAATACGGTGGTCTCCGAGGCGACGCAGTGTGAGCCGTTCACCGAGAGACCCGCTCCGCCGCCCATGGTGATTCCGTGCGTCAGCGCAACCCATGGTTTGCGGAAGCGGTGGATGCGCCGCATCAGGTGAAACTCTTCGCGGAAAAGCTCCGTCTTGTAGTCGCCGGGCCCAGGCGGATGATGGCGTGAGGCGTGCACGGCGCGCACGTCGCCGCCGGCGCAGAACGCGCGTCCTTCGCCGCGCAGCATCACCGCGTGCACGGAGCGATCCGACTCCCAGGCGGCGATTTGCCGATCGAGCGAACGGACCATCTCCAGCGTCAGCGCGTTGAGCGCTTTCGGCCGGTTCAGCGTGGCGACGCCGAGCCGGCGCCGCTGTTCGAACTGGACGCTGTCGATCATCAGTCGGACCGTGCTGCAATCCACGATTCGACCTTGGGCCACGTCCCCTTCGACGCCCCGCTGCCGGCCATCACGCCGATGTGACCACCCGGGACCTTCAGCTCCGTCTTGTCCAGGCTCCCCACCTTGTCGAGCAGCCGCGCAGACTGGCATGGCGGCGTGATGTGGTCGTCGACGGCGATGACGTTGAGGAGGTTCGCCCGCAGGTCGTTCAGATCGACCTTCTCGCCGCGGATGGTGAGCGTACCGTTCATCAGCTTGTTGCCGCGATAGAAGTCGACGATGAACTGGCGGTAGGCGCCGCCCGCGAGCGGGATGGCGTCGTTCACCCAGGTGTTCATGGCGTGCCAGGACTCGACCACCTTCGGGTTGTCGAGGTTGTCCAGCAGCCGCACGTAGCCGCCGACGAAGTTCTCCACCGGCTTCAGCATCTTGGCGCCGTAATCGATCAGGCCGGCGGGCATGTTCCCGAACGCCTGCAACACGCGATCGACGTCGAAGTACCGCTCCTCGGTCATCCTCGCGAGCGAGATCTGCTCCCTGTCGGTGAAGTCCAGCGGCGCGGTCAGCAGGATCAGGCTCTTCAGCCCCTCTACGTTCCCGCGCAGCGACGCATAGAGCGTGGAGAGCATCGCTCCGATGCACCAGCCAAGCAGGTTGAACGTTTCCGAGCCGGAAACCGCCTTCAGCTTGCGCACCGCGCGGGGGATGTACTCCAGGGCGTAGTCGCCGAGGTTCATCTCCGCGTCTTCGGGACCCGGGACGCCCCAGTCGAGCAGGTAGAGGTCGTATCCCTTGTTCAGCATGTACTCGACGAAGCTGTTTCCCGGGCGCAGGTCGAGGATCGACGAGCGGTTCATCAAGGCGAAGATCAGGAGCAGAGGGATGCGGTGGCGCTCCTCCGCCGGCTTCACAGGCGTGTACCGGTAGAGCGTCGCTTTGTTCAGCGTCCAGATGGCCTGGCGCGGGGTCTGGCCGATGGGTGCTTTGGTCGTGGTGACTTTGACCAGGTTATCGACCATCGTGGAAAACCGATCGAGGAGACCCGGCGAGCTTTCTTGCGTGCCGGCCAAGGTCAAGCCTCCTTGGCGGCGATGGACGACCCGTTGTCAGGCTTCACCTCGCGATCGCGCGCCGCCGGCCCGCGCTGAGGCCGCGGTCCCGCCGACCGTCGAAGCTGCTCGAGAGCGGCGCCGAGATCGTCGAGCGTCATCTCGATGTGCGTGAGCCGCTGGGCGATCCCGAGGACTTCTTCCCGCGAGGGCATGTTCATCTGCGCCAGCAGCGGAGACATTACCGACTCGCTGGCCTTGCGGAAGAGCGCCAGGCCGAGCAGCGCCGGCTTGACGATCATCCCCTGCAGCCGCTGGTACTCGTGCGAGCTGGTGAGGTTGAGCGCCAGTTTCGCCCAGGCGTCCATGACGCCGTCGCGCGCATCCTGCAACAGCTTCTTGACGTCGATCTTCTTCTCGGCCTCGCCCATGTTCGCCTCCGCGATCAGTGATCTAATCCACTGGACAGGGAAAAGGGTACCCCTGCCGGAGGATGGCGGTTGGGTTCTCGAGGCCAGGGTCCGGCCGCCCGTTGGGCGACCGGACCGATACCACTTACGCCTTGGGCGTGAAGAGATCCGCGGCGCTGCGGGTCGCCGCCAGCACCAGCTTCCGCCACTCGCCGCCGATCTGCTCGGCGAAGGCGATCTGCTCGTGCGCGGCGCGGTTCGCGCCCTCCACGAGCTCGTTCATCTGTGCCACGCTCTTGCTCTGCAGCCTGGCGAGCTCGGCAACCGCCGCCTCGAAGCGAGCGGTCTGCTCCGCGATGAGCTTTTCCATCGTGGGAATGGTCTTCTCGGTCTGTTCGGCCATCTTGTCGTTGCTCCGGTATAAGAACGGGTCGTTGCCGGCCCGTTGGTTTTGTGCAGTGCAACATAACGTCTCGCTCTGCGCTGTCAACATGAATTGTGCAGTGCAACGTAAACCCGCGGCGAAGCAGGTGCCTGTAGAGGGAGGGAGGGGCGATGACCCAGGACATTGACCTGGAACTGTCGTCGGGAAGGCTGCACGCCCTGCGGTGGGGCCGCAGAGGGTCTTCGCCCGTGATCTGCATCCCGGGCCTCTCCTCGAATGCGCGCGCCTTCGACGCCATTGCAGCGGCTCTGACGCGGGAGGGGCATGAAGTGGTCGTGCTCGACCTGCGCGGACGCGGTCGCAGGCCGGCGGGCAGCCCCGGGACGCACGGTTGGCGGCGGCACGCCGAGAACGTGCTGGAAACGGCGCGTTTGCTCGAGTTTGCGTCCTTCGATCTCGTCGGCCACTCCATGGGCGCGTTCATCGCCATGCAAGCGGCTGCTTTGCGCGGGGACGGCATCCGGCGGCTGGTGCTGATCGACGGCGTCGGCGTGCCTGAAGCGGCGGCGATTCCACCCCTCCTCGCTGCAGTGCAACGCCTCGAAACCGTGTACCCGAGCCGGGAGGCGTACTGCGCGATGGTCCAGAGCCACGGAACGGCGGTCCCCTGGGACGAGCTCTGGAAGGAACATTTCCTCTACGAGCTCGAGGACGTGCCCTTCGGCGTCAGGCCGCGCACGTCGAAGGCGGCGGTGTTCGAGGACGTCGTCTACGGTTCGCAGCACGATGCAAGGACGTTCTGGCCGTCTCTTGACATGCCCACGCTGCTGGTCCGCGCCGCGCGCCCGCTGACGCCGGGCGGGGGGTCCGTGGTGGGCGCCGCGCTGCGCGACGAATTCATCCGCGCGGTGCCGTCCGCGAAGACGCTCGACGTCGATGCCAACCACTATGGCGTGATGGCGCACCCGGAAGCGCTGCGCGCCATCACTGGCTTTCTCACTTGTTGACGAGCTGGGCCGGCACCCGGAACACGAGCAGGCTCGCGATCGTCATCGAGGCCGCGATCACCCACAGCGCCGGACTGGCGCTGCCGGTCGCGTCCTTGATCCAGCCCACCATGTACGGCGCCACGAAACCGGAGATGTTGCCGACCGAGTTGACGAAGGCGATGCCGGCGGCGGCCGCTGCGCCGCCGAGGAAAGCGCCCGGCAGGTTCCAGAATTGCGACACGGTGGTGCAGACGCCCGCCGCGCCGATCGTCAGGAACAGCATCGAGAGCGCGGTGTTGTGGCTGAAGGCGGTGCTCAGGGCGAGGCCAAGCGCGCCGAGGATGCCCGGCGTGGACAGGTGCCAACGCCGCTCGCGCTTGTCGTCGGAGCGGTGGCTGACCCAGATCATCGCGATGGTGCCAGCGCCGTAAGGGATGGCCGTGAGCAGGCCGACGTTCAGGGCGTCCTTCACGCCGCTGGCCTTGATCAGCGAAGGCAGCCAGAAGCTGACGCCGTAGAGACCCATGAGGAAGAACGCGTAGGTGACGGCGAGCAGCCACACCTTGGGCTCGCTGAACGCGTCCTTCATCGAGTGGTGCTCCTTCTTTCCCGCCTCCTCCTTGACCGCGTTTTGCAGCACCCGCCTCTCTTCCTCGCTCAACCATTTGGCGTGATGGATGTCGTCGGTCAGGTAGAAGAGCGCGACGACGCCGGCGAGGAATGCTGGCAACGCCTCGAGCAGGAACAGCCACTGCCACCCTGCCCAGCCGTTCACGCCTTGGAACGTCTGCATGATCCAGCCGGAAAGCGGGCCGCCGACGACTCCAGAGATGGGAATACCGGTCAGGAAGAACGCCATCACCCGCCCGCGCCTCTGCGCCGGGTACCAGTACGTCAGGTACAGGAGGATGCCCGGGATGAATCCGGCCTCCGCCGCGCCGAGCAGGAAGCGCAGGATGTAGAACGAGGTTGGCGTCCTCACGATCATCATCAGGCCGGCGAGGATGCCCCAGGTGATCATGATGCGGCCGATCCAGACCCGCGCACCGACCCGATACATGATCAGGTTGCTGGGCACCTCGAAGAGGAAGTACCCGATGAAGAAGATGCCGGCGCCGAGGCCGTAGACGGTCTCGCTGAATTTGAGATCGCTGAGCATCTGTAGCTTCGCGAACCCGACGTTCACCCGATCGAGGTACGCGAACACGTAGCAGGCAAAGAGGAACGGCAAGAGCCGCCAGGTCACCTTCGAGTACGCCCTCGCTTCGACGGTGTCGCCCTGCGGCACGATGCCGGGCGCGACGCCGGCGGTGGTCACATTCGTCGCCATGACATCCCTCGCCTCAGTAGACCGGGTTCTCGCGGTAGGTCCCCCACAGCTTCTTCAGCTTCTCGACGATGTCGCCCATGCTGGCGCCCTCCCGCACCAGCTCGATGGTGACGGGCATGATGTTCTGCGACGGGTCCGTCGCCACCTTGACCAGCTGCTCGAGCAGCGCGGACACCTTGGCGTTGTCGCGCTCCTTGCGGATCCGGCGGAGGCGGTTGATCTGACGGTCCGCCGTGGTCTCGTCGTGCGGATGGATCTCGACGTCGAACTTCTCGTCGGGCTCGACGAACGTGTTCACGCCGATCACCGGCTTCTCGCCCGTCTGCTTCTTGATGGCGGTGTCGTAGGCGTAGTCGGCGATGTGCTTCTGGAACCAGCTCTCCTGGATCAGCTTGATGGTCCCGCCGAGCTTGTCCACCTCGTCGATGATCTCGAAGATCTTCTTCTCGTAGTCGTTGGTGAGCGACTCCACGAAGTACGAGCCGCCCAGCGGGTCCACCACGTTGGCGGCGTTCGTCTCCTCGGCGATGATCTGCTGCGTCCGGAGCGCGATCTTCATCGCCTCCTCGGTAGGGATGGCGAAGGCTTCGTCCATGCCGTTGGTGTGGAGGCTCTGCGCGCCGCCCAGCACCGCCGAGAGCGCCTGGAACGCCGTCCGGATGACGTTGATCTTGTACTGCGGCCGGGTCAGGCTGGCGGCCGCCGTCTGGCAATGGAAGCGCAGGCGCATCGACTCGGGGTTCCTGGCGCCGAATCGGTCGCGCATGATTTTGGCGTAGGCGCGGCGCACTGAGCGGAACTTGGCGATCTCCTCGAAGAAGTCGTTCTGGCAGACGAAGAAGAAGGCGAGCCGCGGCGCGAACTCGTCCACGTTCATCCCTGTCTTGGTGACCTCCTCCACGTAGGTGATGAGGTTGCACAGGGTGAACGCGACCTCGTGCAACGGCGAGGATCCAGCCTCGGAGATGTGGTAGCCCGAGATGTTGATCGGGTTGTACCGCTTCATGTTGCGCGCGCAGTACGTGATGCAGTCGCGTACGATCCGCACCGACGGCTCGATGGGGAAGATGTACTCCTTCTGCGCCATGTACTCCTTGAGGATGTCGGCCTGGATCGTCCCCGAGAGCTTGTTCAGATCGAATCCGCGCTTCTCCGCCAGGACCACGTACATGGCGAGGAGGATCCAGGCGCTGGGGTTGATGGTCAGGGAGACGGAGATCTTCTCCAGATCGATCTCGTCGAAGAGCGCCTCCATGTCGGCGACGGTGTCCACCGCGACGCCTTCGCGGCCCACCTCGCCGTCGCTCATCGGATGGTCGGAGTCGTAGCCCATCAGCGTGGGCATGTCGAAGTCGACCGAGAGGCCGGTCTGGCCCTGGGAGATGAGGTACTTGAACCGCTTGTTGGTGTCTTCGCCCGTCCCGAACCCGGCGATCTGCCGCATGGTCCAGAACCGGCTGCGGTACATGGTCGGGTACGGACCGCGCGTGAAGGGGAACCTGCCGGGCAGCCCGACGTCCTCCACCGGCGTTTCCTGCGCGTCGAGCACGGTGTACGTGCGCTTCACCGGGAAGCCGCCGCTCGTATAGAACTGGTCCTTCCGCTCCTTCTGTTTGGCGAGGAACGACTTGACCTCGCGCTGCTCCCACTCCCGGACCTCGTTCTGCACTGCCTGGGGATTTTCCAGCTCGATTTTGCTCATGAGTCAGGCTCCCATTCCTTCGATTAATTTCTCGCCGGCGGCATAGGGATTGATCTCGCGCGATACCAGGCGGTCGGCCATCGCGCTCACGCGACCGGCGCTGCGCTCGTTGAAGCGGATGCGCAGCAGGTCCTCCGCCGTCTTCAGCATGCGGAATTGCGCGATCTTGCGGCTACGCGTGCGGCCGGCTTCCGAGCTGGCAAGGAACGCCTTGTGCTTCTCCAGCGCCGATTCCAGCTCCGCGAATCCCTCGCCCTTCAGCGAGCTGGTGGCGATGACCGGTGGCCGCCAGGCGGCGCTCGCGTCCAGCGAGATGCCGAGCGCGAGCATCTGCTTGAGGTCGCTGATGGTGCTGCGCGCATCGGGTCTGTCGCTCTTGCTCACCACGTGGATGTCCGCGATCTCGAGGATGCCGGCCTTGATCGCCTGGATCTCGTCGCCCAGGCCGGGAGCGGAGACCACGAGCGTCGTGAGAGAGGCGCTGGCGATCTCCACCTCGTCCTGCCCCACGCCCACGGTCTCGATCAGGATGTAGTCGAAGCCGGCCACGTCGAGGATGTCGACGGCGTCGAGGGTGGCGCGCGCCATCCCGCCCAGCGCGCCGCGCGTCGCCATGCTGCGGATGTACACGCCCTCGTCGCCCGCCAGATCGCTCATGCGGATGCGGTCGCCCATGATCGACCCGCCCGAGTACGGGCTGGAGGGATCGATGGCGATGATCCCGATCTTGTGACCTGCCTTGCGCAGGTGCCCGGCCAGGACGGAGACCATCGTCGACTTGCCGCTGCCGGGCACCCCGGTGATGCCGATCACGTGGGCCTTGCCTGCGCGAGAGTACACTTCCCCGAGCGTGTCACGGCACTCCGGATCAGCGGCTTCCGCGCGGCTGAGCAGCCGCGCGATCGCCGCCACGTCGCCCTTGAGCACGCGTGGAAGCAGATCGCGCGAAGGAACCCTCATGGCGGAATGACCTGGTTCTGCAGCTTCTGGTTCAGCTCGCGGAAGACCTCCCGGTCGTCGACCACGCGGCGGGCCTTGAAGTCCGTCCGCGGGAAGGTGCCCGGAGGAACCACTTCCACGCCCGCGCGGAGCCCGAGCATGGTGTGGATCCGCTTCGCTACCGTCTCTTTGAACGCGGCGAGCTTGCCTTGCTTCTCGACCTCGGGCGTCGGCTCGACGCGGAGGAGCAGCTCGTCCATCTTGGCCCCGCTGCGGCTGATGATGATGCGATGCTCGCCGCCGTAGCCCTCGACCTGGTTGAGCGCGGCGTCGATCTCGCTCGGATACACGTTCTCGCCGCGGATGGTGAACATGTCGTCGATGCGGCCGAAGATTCCGTTTGGCAGGCGCGGATAAGTCCGCCCGCACGGGTTCGGCTCGTTGGTCCATTGCGTGAGATCGCCGGAGACCAGCCGGATCATGGGCTGGGAGGTGCGCTCGAGCTGCGTATAGACGGGCGTGCCGCGCTGGCCGTACGGCACGCGGTGGAAGTTGGCCGGATCGCAGACCTCGGTATAGACGACGTCCTGCCAGCAAAGCATCCCGGGCGTCTGTTCCGAGCCACCCACGTTCATCCAGGGCGTGATCTCCGCCATCGAGCCGGAGTCGTAGACCTTGCCGTTGTAGGCCTGCTCGATCCGGTCCTTGACGCCGGGTACCGACGCTCCCGGCTCGCCGGAGAAGAACAGCCGCCTGATCCCGAAATTCTTCGGATCGACGCCCTCCTTCTCCGCCACCTCCGCGAGGTAGAGCGCGAACGAGGGCGTCCCGTAGAACGCCTGCGGCTTCATCGTGTTCATCCACTGCACCGCCCGCGACGACATCCCCGGCGCGCCGGCCCCGAACGGGAACGCCTTGCAGCCCAGCCGCTCGGCACCCGCAAGCGCACCCCAGCTCCCCATGTAGAGGCTGAAGATGGCGGCGACGAAGACCATGTCGCCGGGACGGATGCCCATGCCGTACATGATCCGCGCGTGCGCGTTGGCGATGTTGCGCCAGTCGTCCCGGCCGACGGCGAAGGCGGTGGGACGGCCGGTCGTGCCGGAGGTGCCGTGCACGTGGAAGATCTCCGACTCGGGAATGCAGAGATAGTCGCCGAAGGGCTCCACCCGCTCCTGCGCCTTGCGCAGATCGGTCTTGGTGATCACCGGGCACTTCGACTCGAAGTCCTCCAGCGACCGGATCTGATCCGGGTGAAAGCCCGCCTCATCCCACTTCTTCTTGTAGAACGGCGCCTTCTCGTACGCGTAGCGGCAGAGCTTCTGCAGGCGCTCCACGATGGCGCGCTCGCGGTCGCCCGCGGGCATCGTCTCGCGCGTAGGGAACCAGTACCGGCTGCCCGCTTCCGGGCGGTACGTATCGTCGTAGCGCGGAGGCCACGACCAGTATTCCATCTCGGCCATTGTCGACCCCGTCTGGTTATCGCGCGCCGCGCTCGCGGACGAGACGGCGCACCGTATCGACGATCACGTTCGGGGGCGTATCCTGGAGAAGGATCTCGGCGACCCCCAACTTCTTCAGCGCGACTACGTCCTCGTCGGGGATCACGCCGCCTCCGAGGAGGATGATGTCGTTGACGCCTCGCTCCTTGAGCCGCTTCATGATCCGCGGGAAGGCGGTCATGTGAGCGCCCGAGAGGAGGCTGACGCCGAGCACGTCGACGTCTTCCTGCACGGCGGCGTCCACCACTTCTTCCGGAGTGCGGTGCAGGCCGGTGTAGACCACGTCCATGCCCGCGTCTCGCAAGCAGCGAGCGACGACCCGGACGCCGCGATCGTGGCCGTCCAGGCCGACTTTTGCCATCAGCACGCGAATATTCTCGGCCATTACTGCCTCCGGGCCAGGGGAAGGACAGCCCGCTCGATCGGCGTCCGTATTTCGTATGCGGTGTGCGCTCTTGACATGAGTGTACGCACGTGTCAACCGGTGCGGTAGAACTCGTCTCGCCGAAGCAATTCGCGCAATGGTGCGCACTCCAAACGAATGCGGCACTCGACGGTCCAGACGCTGAGGCCCGGCCCGACGCTCATCGAGCAGGCCTACGAAGCCATCCTCGAAGCGATCTGCGCCGGGCGGCTGGCGGCTGGCGAGCGGCTGAACCAGGACGCCCTCGCCGCCCGCCTGGGCATCTCCCGTCAGCCCGTCGGACAGGCGCTCTCCGTCCTCAAGGCACAGGCTTTCGTGCGTGACACGGGACGCCGCGGTTTGATCGTCGCTCCTTTGGAGCGAGAGTTCTTCCGCGCCATCTACGAGCTCCGCGAGGCGCTCGACTCGTTGGCTGCGAGCCTGGCCGCGCAACGGTGCCGGCGAGGCGATGCGGCGGAGGGGCGCAAGCTGCTCGCCGAAGGCCGTCGCGCCGCCCGGTCGGGCCGTGTCGATGCGCAAATCGAAGCGGACATGCGGTTCCACCTCTGGATCTGCCAGGTGGCGGGAAACCCGCTGCTCTCGGACACGATGCGCCTGTACTGGAGCCACCTGCGCCGGGCGATGAGCGAGGTGCTCCAGCAGCCGGGGCGCCGCCACCAGGTCTGGGATGAGCATGAGGCGCTGCTGAACGGCATCATCAAACGGAATCCCGCTGCAGCAGCCCACCATGCGACGGTGCACGCGCGTGCCGCGAGCAAAAGCATCGTGACGCTGCCCACCGCGGACACGCCGCCGCGTCGCCGGACCGCGCACGGCGGCGACAGGCGCCGGACGAAGCGTGAACGCAGGTCCACAGTCGAGGCTCTGAAGTGAACCCTCCCATTCCATCGGCCAGCTCCGCTGCGGGCGTCGTCGCGCGCTTCCTCAAGGCGCGCGGCGTCGACCGCATCTTCGCCCTCTGCGGCGGACACATCATGCCGGTCTGGATGCGCGCCGACGCCGAGGGCATCCGCATCGTCGACGTGCGCGACGAACGCGCCGCGGTGCACATGGCGCACGCGCATGCCGAGCTGACAGGTACCCTGGGAGTCGCGCTGGTCACCGCAGGACCGGGCGTCACCAACGCGATGACGGGAATCGCGAACGCTCACGTCTCGCGCGCTCCGGTGCTGGTGCTTTCGGGCCTCGTACCGCGGCCGCAGGAGAACCGCGGAGGGCTCCAGGACATGGTGCACACCGACCTGGTCCGGTCGATCACGCGCTATGCGCGCACCGTGCGCGAGGCGGCCCTGGTGCTGCAGGAACTGGACGAGGCGGTGTCGCGCGCCTTCGGGCAGGGGGGAGAGCCCGGTCCGGCCTACGTCGATTTCCCCACCGATACCCTTCGCGGCGAGGTGCCGACGCGTGTCCAGCTCGACGAGCACTTCCGGCCAAAGTCTCCGGCGCTGCTCCTGCCGGATCCGAAGGCGGTCGACGCCGCGGTGGAGCTGCTCTGGTCCGCTCGCCGCCCGCTGCTGATCACCGGCCGCGGGGCTCGCGGCGCCGGGGCGCAGCTT
Source organism: Deltaproteobacteria bacterium (assembly GCA_005879535.1). Lineage (NCBI taxonomy): Bacteria > Pseudomonadati > Myxococcota > Myxococcia > Deltaproteobacteria bacterium. Next base: position 21,733 of record VBKI01000074.1, read on the forward strand.
CGGCAACTGCTCGAGAAGGTGCCCGCGGTGTACCTGGACACCGGCGAGAGCCGGGGCCTCGTTCCGGACGAGCACGCTTCGGTCGTCGCCGCGATGCGCGGCACCGTGATGACCGAGGCGGACGTCATCGTCACGGTCGGACGGCGGCTGGACTTCCAGCTCGCGTTCGGGTCTCCCGCCGTGTTCGGCAGCGCCCGTTTTCTCCGCATCGCGGACGTGGCCTCCGAAGTGCGCGACAACCGCCGCGGCGCCGTCGAGCTGTTCGCGAGCCCCGCGGCTGCCCTGAGCGCGATGGTGGACGCGGCCGGCGACCGGCCGCCGTCCGTCGACCGTGAATGGGCAGCCGGCCTGCGCAAGCGGCACCTCGAGCGCGTGGTCAAGCTGCGCGAGACGATGGCGCACGCGCCCGACGGCAGCGACGGACGGATGCATCCCAACCGGTTGCTCGCGGCGCTGCAGGCGAAGCTGCCGCGGGACGCCATCGTGGTCGCTGACGGCGGCGACTTCCTCAGCTTTGCGCGCGTCGGGCTCTCCTCCTCCGCGTACCTCGATCCTGGCCCGTTCGGCTGCATCGGCGTAGGCGTTCCATTCGGAATCGCCGCCAGCCTCGCTTTCCCCGGCCGCCTGGTCCTGGTCGCGACCGGCGACGGGTCGTTCGGCTTCAACGCCATCGAGCTCGATACCGCCGTCAGGCATCGTGCCGCACCGGTCTTCGTGGTGGCGAACAACGGCGCATGGCAGATCGAGGTCCACGATCAGACGTCGACTTATGGCCGCGTCGCCGGCACGAAACTGCAGTTCGCCGATCATGCGGCGATGGCGCGCGCTTTCGGCATGCACGCCGAGCGCGTCGAGCGGGCGGACGATCTGCCGGGCGCGATCGATCGGGCATTCGCGCGGCGGCCCTCGCTGCTCGATGTCGTCGTCACGCCGGAGGCAGTCTCCGCCGACGCCAAATCCGGTCTCGCCTGGGTCCCGGATCTGCAACCGCTCGCCGCCTGGGACGAAGCGGAACGCGCCTGGCGCCAAGGAAGCTCTTGAGGCTCACTGGAGCGGTGGCCGCACCGGGACGGTGAGCGACACCTGCGAAATGCTCGTGACCGAAGGGACGCGGCTGGGCGCGAGATACGGGCTGTCCACATTCGTGATCTCCAGGCGCAGGGTGTCGCCCTCGCCGATCTCGATCAAGTTGCCGTACGTTTCGATTTCGACCTCTCGCGCGCCGAGCGGCAGCGCCGGACTTCCGGAGTCGAGCGTACGCGTGCCACGCGTGATCAGCGTTTCGCCGGACGGCGCGACCTGGTACAGGCGCACGTCCAGCTGCACGCGCCAGGCAGCCGTTTGCGCGTGGAACGAGACGACGGGCTGGCCGGCCACGAGGAACGGCGCCGCCACAGGCGAGGGTTTCGCGTCAGCCGCGACCTGGGCAGCGGCGACGACGTATGTTGCTACGTCGCCGGGCACGACGTCCGGCGCCGGCGCCCTGCACGCCGTCTCGAGCTGCTCGCAGCCGGCGAACAGGAACGGGTCCGAGAAGACGCCACCGGCGTTTGCGGGGTTGAACGTGAGCACGGCGTCACCGGCAAGGTGTTCGGTGGCCTGCGCCGTCTTCAGATCGTCGACCGATGGCACCCGCAGCACGTCGCCGCCGTTTTCGTCGAACGCAACGTCTCGCGGTCGCGTCACCGCTGCCAGCACGTCATATGACGCTGTTCCGCTGTTTTTCAGGTGGACATCGAGCCAATCGAAGACGCGATCGAGCGCGTAGTCGACTTCTCCGGACTTGTTCGCCGCGCGCGGGTGCCCGATATCGCCGAAGTATTCGGCGATCGGGTACGCGGGATCGATCTTCCGCAGGGCGCGGTACATGCGCAACGCCTCGGGCAAGGGAAAGAGGTCGTCCGTGAACCCCTGCAGCTCGAAGACCGGGAGCTGCGCCGCGCCGCTCTTCGCGTTGTCCTTCACCGTCTGGAAGAATTTGTCCTGCCACCAGATGGAGCGATACCCCGCGATCCCGTCGACGATCTGCGCGCCGACCGGCGGCAGGTTGTTCGGCTCCGTCCCGAGAATGTACGCGTTCCAGATGAAGAGGTAGTCGGGGTAGTTCGGGTACGGGCGATCGCGATCGCGGCGCAATCCGCCGAGGAAGAGCCCTTCCAGGTAGCTCAGCTTGTAGGACCCCGGCACGTCGATCGAGTTCGTCGCATCGCCGTTCGGCCGCAGCGCGCCGAGCAGGTCCGTCCAGGGAACGATCGGTACGATCGTGCGGATATGGACATGGTTCCGCGCGGGCGTGCCAAACTGAGGCTGCAGCGCAGCGAGCCACGACTGCCCTCCGCCGTAGGACGCGCCGAGAACCGCCACGGCGCCGGGATCGACCTGCGCTGCATAAGCATCGACAACCTGCGCGATCAAGCTGCGGAGATCGCGCAGCTCGACGTTGAGATCGGCAAGGTTCACCTGTCCCCAGGACTTGCCGAATCCTCGGGCGGAGTACCGCAGCACCGCGTACCCGCGCAGCAGCAGCTTGTCATCCCAACTGGAGTCGCTTTGCTTGCTCCCACCGTACCCGTGCAGGTTCACGACCAGCGGGAAGGGCGCGGTGCCACCGGGGATCTTCAGGGTTACGTCCAGCGCCGTCCCGTCGACATCGCTGGCGAGGAAGCCCGAGCATTCCATCGGCGCGGCGGAAGCGTTGCACGTGAGCCCGAGCGCCGTCCCGGTTCCGGTGAAGAGACCGGTCCGCGTCGTATCGGGGCCGAACGTGTGCTGCGGCGGCAGCGGGTCGTCCGCGAGCAGCGGAAAGGACGAGAGAGCTGCGAGCAAGCTGATGAGCGCAAACCACCGTCGCATATCGGACCTCGCACGTCTTCTGCCCTCGTATGCACGCGGGCAATCGAGCGCAACCCGCCACGGCTTGCGCATGCAGGGCGCTTGCGGTAACGCACGATGCCTCGACGGCAAGGAGACCCCCATGAGCGTCGCGCGCCGGTGGTCGATTCCGCTGTTGCTGCTTCTCATCGCTGCGGGATGCAAGGATCAGGGCGCGCAGGCGCCGGCTTCCGGCACCAGCGGCTCGACGGCGGCGCCCGCCGGCGGAGCGGGCGCAACGATTGGAGCCGCTCTCAGCCTGACCGGGCCGGCCGCCTCGTACGGTGCGCTGCAGCGCGCCGGCATCCAGGCGGCGCTCGAGGAGGTCAACGCGGGCGGCGGGGCGAAGCTGAATGTCCTGATCGAGGACGACTCCTCCACCAAGGAGCAGGGCATCACGGTCTTCCAGAAGTTCATCAACCGCGACAAGGTGAGCGCCATCATCGGGCCGACGCTCTCCAATACCGCCAGCGCCGCGGATCCCCTCGCGCAGCAGGCGAAGGTTCCGGTCCTCGGAATCTCCAACACCGCGCCGACCGGCATCACCGACATCGGCAACTACATCTGGCGCGACTCGCTCACCGAAGCGCAGGTCATTCCCGGCGCCTTCAAGAAGGCGCAGGAGAAGCTCAAGTTCAAGAGCGCCGGCGTTCTCTACGGGAACGACGACGTCTTCACCAAGGCCGGCTACGACGTGATGCAGAAGGCGCTCGCCGATCTCGGCGTGAAGGTGGTGGGGACGCAGACGTTCGCCAAGCCGGATCGCGATTACAACGCGCAGCTCACGGCGCTGGTGTCGGCGAAGCCGGACGTCCTGGTGGTCTCCGCTCTCGCGGACAACGCGGCCGCCATCGTCACGCAGGCGCGGCAGCGCGGCTGGACAGGCGCGATGCTCGGGGGCAATGGCTTCAACAGCCCCGCGTTCATCAAGAACGCCGGCGCCGCTGCGGAGGGCGTCATGGTGGGCACTTCCTGGAACTCGCTCAGCCAGGATGCCGCCAACCAGAAATTCCTCGCGGCGATGAAGAAGACGGGCGTGAACCCCGACCAGTTCTCCGCCCAGGCCTACACGGGCGTGATCATCCTGGCGGAGGCCGTCAAGCAGGCCGGAGGCAAGACAGGCCGCGAGGACATCAACGCGGGCCTCGCGAAGGTGAAGGATCTCGACACCCCGCTGGGGAAGTTCTCGTTCACGCAGGGCCGCGATGCCCGGCACGAGCCCAGTGTGCAGCAGGTCAAGGACGGCAAGTTCCAGATCGTCCAGTAGATGGGCCAGCAAGTCCTCAACGGCATCTTCCTGGGGAGCATCTACGCTCTCTTCGCCGTCGGCTACACGCTGGTGTTCGGCGTCCTCGACATCCTCAACCTGGCGCACCAGGCCGTCTTCATGCTGGCGGCGTTCGTGGCCCTCGCGCTGGTCGCCGACGCGCACCTCTCGCTCTGGGTCGCCCTCCCCCTCGCCGTCGTCGCCGGTGGCCTCATCGGGATCGTCCTCGAGCGGCTCGCCTTCCGCCCGCTCCGCGGCCGCGCCGACTCGAACATCTCCGGTCTGATCAGCTCGCTCGCCATGGCTACGGTGTTCGAAGCCATCGCCCTGCAGATCTTCGGACCGGATATCTCCCGCTTTCCGCAGGATACCTTCCCGGACCGCGTCATCCAGATCGGCGGCGCAACGGCGTCGCTCTTGCAGATCTGCATCGTCGCCATCTCGGTGGTGTTGATGGCGGTGCTCACGCTGCTGCTGGCGCGGACGCGTCTCGGGCGCCAGATCCGTGCGGTCGCCGAGAGCCCGCGCGCGGCGCGCATCCTCGGCGTCAACGTCGACCGCGCCATCGCCATGGCGTTCTTCCTCTCCTCGGCCCTGGGCGGCGCCGCCGGAGTGCTCTTCGGGCTCGCCTTCAATTCCATTTCGCCGGACGTCGGCCGCGGCGTCGAGCTGAAGGGCCTCGCGGTGATCATCCTCGGGGGGATGGGGAGCATCCCCGGCGCCGTCATCGCCGGTTTCGCGCTCGGCGTGATCGAGGTCTTCACCGTCGCGCAGCTCGGGTCGTCGTTTCGCGACGTGGTCTCGTTCGCGGTGCTGTTCCTGGTGTTGATCGCGCGGCCCCGCGGGCTGCTCGGACGCGCAGCGGCACGCGAGGCCTGAACCATGGACCTGTTCCTTGCCTACCAATCCTTGCTCGCGTTCGTGGGCATCAATGGCCTGCTCGCGCTCTCCGTGTACGCGACGCTTTCCTGCGGGCAGCTCTCGCTGGCCAACGCCGGCTTCATGGCCATCGGCGCCTATACGGGCGCGCTGATCACGTTGCACGCCAAGGGCGTGCCGTTCGTCGCCGTGCTCGCTGCTTCCGCATTGGCGCCCGCCATCGTGGCCGTTCCCCTCGGTCTGCCCGTGCTGCGGCTGCGCGGCGTTTTCCTCGCCATCGCCACCGTCGGCTTCGGCGAGGTCGTGAGGCTCGCCTTCGTCAACTGGGACTACACGAACGGCGCCATGGGCCTCGTCGCCATTCCCCAGCGGACGAAGCTGTGGACCATCGCGCTCTCGCTTGCCCTCACGCTCTTCGTGCTGGGGCGACTGCGCGGCTCGCGTACCGGTTACGCGCTGGAGGCGATCCGCGAGGACGAGACGGCGGCGCGCACGATGGGCATCTACACCACCGGCCACAAGATGGCGATGCTGGTGCTGGGAGCTGCGATCGCCGGCCTCGCCGGAGGTCTGGAGGCGCACTTTACGTTCATGGTCGCGCCCGGCACGTATCGCTTCGAGCGCGTCGTGGAATGGCTGGTGCAGGCGGTGGTCGGCGGCACCGCCGCCTTCTACGGTCCCGTCGTCGGCGCCGCGTTCCTCACCGTGCTTCCCGAGGTCCTGCGCGAGGCCGGCGCGCGGTTGGGGCTTGCTCCGGGTCCATTCCGGCTCTTCCTGAACGGGGCCATCCTCCTGGCGGTGATCCTCTACCTCCCGAACGGCCTGGTCTCTCTACCCGCCCGCTTCCGTCGCCGCGCAGCGGGTCTCGCGTGACGCTCGCGCTCGCCGGCGTGTCGCGTGCGTTCGGAGGCGTGCGCGCCGTGGATGACGCCACGTTCACCGTCGGCGATGGCGAGGTGCACGGGCTGATCGGCCCCAACGGCGCGGGGAAGACGACGCTCCTGAACCTGATTTCCGGACTGCTGCGGCCCACCGCGGGAAAGATTGAGCTGGACGGACGCCGCATCGACGGCCTGCCGCCGAATCGCATCGCCGCGCTCGGCGTGGCGCGGACGTACCAGAACATCCGCCTCTTCGGCGGTCTCTCCGCTGTGGACAACGTCGTGGTCGGCGAGCACCTGCACCGGCATGCGCCGTTCTGGCGCCATCTGCTCCTCCTGCCCTCGGCGCGCGCGGAGGAGCGGACGGCTCGCACGGAGGCGGATGCGGAGCTGGCGCGCGTGGGGATGCGCGAGCGCGCCTCGACGCGCGCGTTCAATCTTTCCTACGGCGAACAGCGCCGCGTCGAGATTGCTCGCGCCTTGGCCGCGCACCCGAAGCTGGTGCTCCTCGACGAGCCCACCGCCGGGATGAACCCAAACGAGGCCGCCGCCGTCGCCCGGCTCGTCCGCGACGTGACGAAGCAAGGGCGGGCGGTGCTGCTCATCGAGCACAACGTCCGGCTGGTCATGCAGCTCTGCGATCGCATCACCGTCCTCAACTTCGGCAAGGTGATCGCGAAAGGAACCCCTACCGAGGTCGGCAAGGACCCGACGGTGATCGCCGCCTACCTGGGAGAAGGCGCGTGAACGGGCCACTCCTCGAGGTGCGCGACCTGCGCGTCGCTTACGGCCACGTCGAGGCGGTGCGCGGGGTATCGCTCTCGGTGGCAGCGGGAGAGATCGTCGCGCTGATCGGGCCGAACGGAGCCGGGAAGAGCAGCACGTTGAATGCGATCGGCGGCCTCTTGCGTCCGACGGGCGGGAGCGTCCGCCTCGAGGGCCGCGAGCTCGCCGGTGTCGCTTCCCACGCCGCCGTCGCCGCCGGCATCGTGCTGGTCCCGGAGGGTCGCGCAATCCTGCAGCGGATGAGCGTCGCCGAGAACCTCCGCATCGGCGCCGAGGCGCGGCCCTGGCCCGGGGGCCGTGAACAGGCGCGCGCCGCCATCGAGGATCAGATCCGGCGGTTCCCTTCCCTGCAGCGGCGACTGGACGCTCCGGCGGGCGCGCTTTCCGGAGGCGAGCAGCAGATGCTTGCCATAGCCCGCGGTGTTCTGGCACGGCCGAGGATCCTCCTCCTCGACGAGCCATCGATGGGGCTTGCGCCTCTGCTGGTGCGGCAGATCTTCGACATCGTCGGCGACATCCACCGGCAGGGAACGACCATCCTGCTCGTCGAGCAGAACGCGCGCATGGCGCTCCAAGTGGCGCAGCAGGCGTACGTGCTCGAGCGCGGCGAGGTCGCACTGCACGGTCCTGCGGCGGAGCTTGCGCAGGACCCGAGGCTGCAGGCGGCGTATCTTGGAGGAGACGTCGAGGCGTCGTGACCATGCCGGAACACATGATCCCCCCAGCGACGCTGCACCGATGGACCGCCGATCTCTGGCGGGCCGCGGGATCCAGCGAACGGGAGGCGGCGCTCGTCGCCGACCACCTGGTCGGCGCCAACCTGTCCGGTCACGACTCTCACGGCGTGGGCATGACGCCCCGCTACGTGAACGCGCTGCTGGAGGGCGATCTGCAGCTGAACCGGAAGGTCGAGGTCGTCTCCGACACCGGATCCATTCTCGCCATCGACGGTCAGCGGGGGCTCGGACAGTCTGTCGCCTTCCAGGCAATGGAGCTTGCGATCGGGCGCGCCCACCGCGACGGCGTCTGCGTGATGGGATTGCGAAACGCGCACCACATCGGACGGGTGGGGCATTGGGCGGAACAGGCCGTCGCCGGCGGAATGGTCTCAATCCACTTCACCAACGCGGTGTCGGCGCCGCCGATGGTCGCGCCGTATGGAGGAACCCAGGCACGGTTCCTCACCAATCCGTTCACGGTCGGCATCCGCGGGCCCGGCGGCGATCCCATCGTGCTCGACTTCGCCACCAGCGCCATCGCGCACGGAAAGGTGCGCGTCGCCTACAACCGCAAGGTCAAGGTGCCGCCGGGCTGCCTGATCGATGCCGGGGGCTGTCCCACCGATGACCCCACCGTGATGTTCGAGCCCGAAGAGGGCCCACGCGGCGCGCTGGTCCCGTTCGCGGCGCACAAGGGCTATGCGCTGGCCATGATCTGCGAGCTGCTCGGCGCGGCGCTCACCGGCGGTCCCACCACGCGGCCTGGGAACATGACGATGAAGAGCGCCATCTGGAACAACATGCTGGTCATCGTCTTCGACTCGACGAGGCTGGGGTCGTCCAGCGCGTTCGAGAGCGAGGCGCGCGCGTTCATCGAGTGGGTGCGCTCGGCTCCGCTCTCCGGCGAGATCGACTCCATCCTGATGCCGGGCGATCCGGAGCGTCGCTCGCGCAAAGCGCGCGCCAGCGGCGTGCCCGTCGACGGCGGCACTCTCGCGCAACTCGACGGCGCCGCGGAGGCCATCGCGCGCACGAGGGGACGTTCGCCGGGGCCGCTCTCCGCCGCGCTTCAGTGCTGAGTTGCAGCCCGCGTCGCCGCAAGCTCGGCCGAGATGGCCTCGTCGAGCTTGTTGATGACCTGCTCCCGCGTGCGCCCCTCGGTGTCGTTCCAGCCGATGACGGCGCAATGGCAGTCGAAACCGCCGTGCTCGCAGCCAGCGACGTTCAGACGGGGCCCGACGGAGCGGAGCGCGGCGCGATAGAGGTTCCGGTCGTTGCCGGCCGCTTCGCGCAGCGCGCCGCTGAGACAGTAGCTGCCGTTCGCAGCGCGCGGATACAGCTGCGTCCAGCCCTTGTCTCGCAACAGGTCGCGCGCGATCGAGAGAAGCCGGGCGGCGGGCGCCTTCGGGTCGCGCAGCAGCGAATCGATATACCGCGTGACCCGCTCTCGGAACGTGGCGTCTTCGGCGACGAACTGCACGCCGAAGCCGTGTCCAGTCGTGCGCGCCCGGGCTTTCGGCGCGCCGGAACTGTAGAGGACCTTCGCCTGCACCGGAAGGGGAGGGTCGCCGTCGGGCAGCTCGAGCGCGACCGGCACCAATGCTCCGACCGGGAGCTCACGGTCCGTGCGGACGAACATGCCTCCGACGCTGAGGCTCGTCGCCTCGTTCACGCGCGTCCCGTCGCCGTCGGAAAAGGCGACGCGAAGTGAGACGGGATAGCGGGGGCTTGCTCGAAGCACCGGGTTCAACGGATATGCCCTCCGTCTACCTCCGTCCTAGCCACGGACGGCGGTAGGTTTCAAGGAGGGGGGCTATGACGGAGCGGATGGATGGAGGTCCGGCCGGCCCATCCACACACATGCGTCTCACCGGGGCGGTTGGACGGGGGCGGCCTTCAGATGGGAGTCGAACCAGCCGACGATTCGTTCGACCCGATCGCGCACGTGGTCGGGGCGCTGGATCCGATGTCCTTCGTCCTCGTAGACGACGAGCTGCGTCTCCACGCCGAGCGCCTTCAATGCGTGCCAGAACTCGTATCCCTGAGGGAGCGGGACCTCGGCGTCGCGCTCTCCGTGCAACACGAGCGTCGGCGTCCTCACGTTGCGGATGAAGGTGATGGGGCTGGAGCGCGCGTAGACCTGCGGGTCTTCGTACACGCTCTTGCCGAAGTAGGGCAGCATCCACTGGTCGATGCGATTCTGCCCGTAGTAGCTCTGCCAATCCGCGATGCCGGCGCTGGCCACGGCGGCGGCGAATCGGTGCGTGCGGGTGACGGCCCACATCGTCATGTAGCCACCGTAGCTGTGGCCGTAGATGCCGACGCGCTTCGGGTCGACGGGAGCGACGCGCACCGCCGCGTCCACTCCCCGGACGATGTCGCGAAGATCTCCGTACCCGAAGTCCTTCACGTTGGCGCGGGTGAATGCTTCGCCACCGCCGAACGATCCCCGCGGATTTGGCATCAGCACGTAGTAGCCCTGGCTCGCGAGGAGGAGCGCCGTCTGCGACCACGACGGGCGCACCGCCGACGCCGGACCGCCGTGGACGATCACCACCATCGGCGCCTTCGTCCCGAGCGCAGGCGGCTCGCCGGGTGTGAGCAGCCAGCCTTGCACGTCGAAGGCGTCGCTCTTCCAGCGCAGGCTGCGCGCTGCTCCCGCCACTGGCCGCAAGGCGGCGTTCCGCTGCGTGACGGGTTGCCACGTTCCCAAGGCGCCGGCGATGACCTCGGGAGCCCGATCGAAGCTCTCGCGCACCGCAGCGGAGACGTTGCCGTCCCCGGAAAAGCTCCCTCCGACGGACCACTCCACGTGAACGTTCTCTGCACCGCGCCAGAGGATTGTGGGCTTGCCGCCGGCCACCGGCACGGACGCGAAGGCAGAGGTGCCCTCGATCTGGAGACCGAGGAGGATCTCGCCCGGCTTCAGCCAGCGAAGCGTGGCGGGCGTGCCGCGCAGGCCGGCCGTCAGGTTGCGCGGCTTCGAGCTTCCGTCCCCCGGCACGACGAAGATGTCTCCGCCGTTGGCGCCGGCGTCGCTCATCAGGCCTTCGATGAAGGCGATCCGGCTGCCGTCCGGGCTGAAGGTCGGCTCGCAGATCTGCAGGGACGGCGAATGCACGACGCGCGCCGCCCCCGTGTGCGTGTCGATGGAGAACAGCTTCGCGATCCACCAGTTGTCATCGCCCGACCCATGGGCGCCCGTCGCCGCCACCGCGCCGCCGTCGGGACGCCAGTCGTACTCGTAGAGGAAGAGGTCTGGCGGCGAGACCGCCCGCAGCGGCGCGCTGCCGTCCGCCGGAACGAGCGCCAGCCGCTGCTCCTTCACCTGCTCGTCCACCACTCCGGTCCGACGCGCCGCCGGCTTGAGCGGGCCTTGCTCGTCGGCGCCGCCCTCGATGAAGAGGACCGCGATCTCGCGGCCGTCGGGCCGAAACCGCGGCTTGGAGAGATGACCGGAAACTTGCGTGAGCTGCCGTACCGTCGCGTTGCCGAGGTCGGCGACATAGAGCTGCAGCTGGTGCGGCTGCGCCGCGTCGGAGAGGAAGGCCAGCGATCTCCCGTCGGGACTGAAGTCGAGGTCGTGTTCGTCGTGCGCCTTGCCGTCTTTTCCGGCGGTGAGGCGCACCGGAGTGGCGGACGGGGTCGTCCGGTCCAGGACCTGGACGATCGACTCGTCTGGCGAGGGCCCGTCGGGCGTCTGCACCTGCTCCACCCAGCCGACGCGAGCTCCGTCCCGCGACAGCGCCACGTCATGCAGCTCGACGGTCGACTGGAGCGTCCGGAGCACCGACGCCGGATCCGGCCCGGCGGCGGCTGGGAATGCGATGAACGACGCAGCGATGAGAGAGCGCATCGGCCCGAACATACTCCGGCTGGCTCAGGTCCACTCGTTGGCGTGGTCCTTCAGCGGCCCCCGCTGCAGATTGATGACGCAGAAACGCTGCCCCGTGGGCGCCTCCAGGACCCACCAGGTCTTCACGCGTCCGACCCGGCGCGCGCCAAGCGCTTCCAGCCGCTTCACTTCCGCCTCCTGGTCGTCGGTCTCGATGTCGAGGTGGATGCGGCTTGGATGATCGACCTTCTGCACGAGCAGGATCGGCTCCTCCGCGCTCCCGGCGAGCTGACGGTACTCACCGTCGGCCCCTTCGATGCGCCGGCCCAGGGCGGCGCTCCAGAAGCGCGCCGCCTCGTCGGCGTTTTCCGTCCTGCAATCGATCACGAACGTGCTCAGCCTGCTGTGATGCATGGGACGCCCCTTTCCGGTCACGGCACCCAGGCCGCGTCGAAATGAACGGACTGCTCGTCGTGGCGCGTGAGCAGATGCGCCGCCTTGGGATGGATCACGGACTTCGTCCGGCCCTTGCCGGCGAACTCCTCGATCGCAGCCCACGAATCCCAGGTGGTGATGGTCACGAACTCCACCTCGTCGCCCGCCGCCCGCCGCAGCACCCACGAGCCGCCGTAGCCCTTGATGCGGTGGATGCCGGGCAGGATTTCGTCGCGCAAAAGGCGATTGTACTCCTCGGCGTCCTTCGTTTTCGTCCACCCATGCCAGACCCGCATGATCATCGGATGCTCTCCCTTTGGCGCCGGGACTGATGCCCGCGCGTCCTTGACGACCGCCCCTTCCTTCATCACGAAAACGACGTTCTCCAGCGCGGACACGTCGCGCGTCGGGTCGCCCCGGACGGCGACGAGATCGGCGACCTTCCCTTTCGCGATCGATCCCGCCTCGTCGGCATGTCCGAGCATCTCCTGGGCGTTGATGGTCGCCGCCTGGATCGCCTGCAGGGGCGTCATCCCTCCGCGAACGAGAGCGGCGAACTCGCGCGGCAGCAGGTCCGGCGAGTTGTCCAGGCCGAAGACGATCCGCAGGTGGTGCGCGATCGCGCGCTTGAAGGCGGGCCCCTGTGCCGAGATGATCCTGCGAACCTTGGCGAGCATGACCGGCTCGAGTCCCAGCTTCTCTCCCTGCTCGGCGCCGTACTGGAACGTGTAGAGCGTCGGCACCAGCCAGGTGCCGCGCTTTTCCATCAGCGCCGCGCCCTCGTCGTCGAGCATGGTGCCGTGCTCGATGGAGTCCACGCCGGCGCGTACCGCCGCCTTGATCCCGCCGGTTCCCTCTGCGTGCACCATCACCCGCCGTCCGGCGCGATGCGCGACTTCGACCGCCCGGGCGATCTGCTCGTCGCTCAGCTCCTCGCGGGTATAGTCGCTGAACGGATCGACGATGCCACCGGTGCCCATCAGCTTGATCCAGTCGGCGCCGTATTTCAGGTCGCGGCGGACCACGGTCGCGACCGCATCGGGAGTGTCGGCGAGATTGAAACGGTCGAGGCGCTGATCGGCGGCGAGCTGGTTCGCGTCGCCGTGCCCGCCAGTGACCGTGACGTAGCTTCCTGCAGCGTAGATGCGCGGCCCCTGGATGAAGCCGCGCGCGACGCCTTCCCGGAGCGCGAACTGGCCGTAAGCGCCGTCGATCTCTCCGGCGTCGCGAACCGTGGTGAACCCGCGGTCGAGCCATTCCTTGAGGTTGCTCACTCCCCAGATGGCGCCCTGCGCAGACGACATCCGCAGCGAGCCGATGGCGGAGATGTCCTTGAGGTTGCCGAGCAGGTGCGCGTGGCAGTCGGCGAAACCGGGGAGCACCGAGAGGTCTCCGAGATCGATGATCGCGGCATCCGGAGCGCCGGAGCGCGCCTGCGCGAACGGCAGGACAGACTCGATGCGGCCGCCGGCGACGACGATCCCCTGGTCCGCCGACCAGGTTCCTTTCTGCACGTCGAGGACGCGGGCCGCGCGCACCAAGGCGCGCGGCTCGGCCGCCGCCGCTGCGGCCCACAAGGACAACAGGACGATTGCGCTGCGCATCGCCGCCCTATGCGACGTCGGACGACGTCCCCGCTTGCGCTTTCTTGCGCAGCAGCGAGGGCGCAGTCCCGAACCGGCGCCGGAACGAGCGGATGAAGTGGCTGAGGTTTCCGAAACCGACGGCGTAGCAGGTGGTGGTGACGCTCTCGCCGTCGAGCAGCATGGAGCGGGCTCGATCGAGGCGGACGTCGCGCAGCAGCCGGTGCGGCGGCGCTCCGATCAGCGACCGGAACACGCGCGCGAAATGGAAAGGGCTCATCCCCACGGACGACGCAAGCGAGGCGAGCGTGTGTGGCTCGTCGGAGTGCAGAAGGATCCTCTCGTGCGCCAGCTCGACGCGGGCAGCGTGGCGGCGGAGCTGGAGCTCGTCGTAGATGCGATGCGGCAGCTGCGGACGGACCGCCGCCTCGATCAGCTCCGTCGTCCAGGAATCGAGCGCCGCGACGCTGCGGCGCTGCAGGATGCGATCGAGTTGCAGGCGGAGGAACGCGAGCCGGTTGCCGGGATGGAACACGGGCACGTGTGCGGTTCCCGCGAGCCAGCCCTCGCGCTCGATCTCGCGCTCGAAGCCGTCGCGAAAGCGGATCGTCATGCACGTATCCGCGGGCACGCCTTCGAAGTGGACGTACCTTTGGACGGTGCGCGGATGCCAGGCGAACGCGGCACCGCGCCTGAGGCGCCAGAACCGCCTCCCGATGCCCAGACCGAACTCGCCGGAATCGACGAAGTTGATGCAGTAGTGGTCGCAGACCTCCTCCGCCGTCCCCGCGGGCACCGGACCGCCGCCATGATCGAAGCGCGAGACGAGAACGCTGGGAGTCTCGAGAAGGGCCTGCATCGAGCTCATGCCCGGACGATAGCAAGCGCGTGCCTCCGGCTCCAGCGCCGGGCAGAGCAAGAAACCGCAAGCTTACGTGCTGCGCAAGGGGCAGGAGCCGGGGCGAGGAGGTGCCATGTCCGTCAAGGTCGCGATTCTGGCAATGGTGATCGGCGCGGTTCCGGCGGCGCCCCGGAGCGGTGGCACGACGGCCCGGATCGCGCGCGTCTGGAACGGCCAGGTCTCGTCCGCGCGCGCTGACGAGTACGAGCGCTACCTCTACGACAACGGGATCAAGGCGTTGCGGCGCACGCGAGGCAATCTCGGCGCGCAGATGTTCCGGCGCGCCGCCGGCGAACGCGCATATTTCGTGGTCATCTCGTACTGGCCCTCGGAGGAGTCCATCCGGGCCTGGGCCGGCGAAAATCTGACGAAGACGCGCATGTTGCCACGCGATCCGGAGTTTCTCATCGACCCGGAGACCGAGGTGAAGCACTACGTCATCGCCGCGGACGAGCGGTGAGAACGCTGCGACTGCTCCTGCTGCTCTGCCTGGTTCCAGCGCTCGCGGGCGCGGTGGATGAGGCGGAGTTTGCCCGGCGCAGGCGCGCGCTCATGGAGCAGATTCCCGACGGCATCGTGCTGCTGCGATCCAGCTCGGCGATGACGTGGGAGGCTTCGTCCTTCCGCCAGGATCCCGCCTTCTATTACTTCACCGGCCTTGCCAACGCTCACCAGGCGATCCTCGCGATCGACGGCGGTGCGAAGGAAACGTGGCTGTTCGCGGGACCCGCCCCCGAGTCCACGCTCTTCGTCCCCGATCTTCGCGGGCTCGAGTCGATCTTCGTGGCGCCCGGAGCAGAATCAGAACACGCCCTCGGACTCGAGCACGTCGTCCCTTGGGACGAACTGACCGGCGTCGTCGGATCGAGGCGCACGCAGGATGGCAAGGTCGCGCTGTATGTCGACAGCGGCGGCTTCGCCGGCGCTCTCTCGCTGGGCGGGAATACGCCCAAGGGCGTACCTCCGGTCGAGCCGTCCTGGGCCGTCTGGCGGAAAGTCGTCCACGATCTCTGGCCCGACGCGGAGATCAAGGATGCAACGCCGATCCTAGACTCGGTCCGGGCAGTGAAGTCGCCGGCGGAGATTGCGCTGCTGAAGAATGCGGCGGACGTGACGCTGCCGGCTTTCTGGAGCGCGGTCGCCGCCATCAGAACGGGAAGGCGCCAGCGCGCGGTGGAGGCAGCAGTGGTCTCGGCATGCGTGGAAGCAGGAGCGGAAGGGCCTTCGTTCTGGCCCTGGATTCGTAGCGGACCGTCGGCGGGACCGGCTTCTCTCTTCGAGGCGCTCGCGGACTACCACAACCTCGATCGCGCGATGATGGGCGGCGAGCTGGTCCGCGTCGACCTGGGCTGCGAGCTTCGTTTGTACAAGGCGGACTACGGCCGGACGATCCCCGTCTCCGGCCGATTCGACGAGGGTCAGCGCGAAGTTCTCGAGCTCCTCGTCGGGGCGTACCGGGCGGGCGTGGCGCAGATGCGTCCCGGGGCAAACCAGGCAGGTGTCTTTCGTGCGACGGCCGCCTATGTCATCGAGCGGCGAGACCGCCTGAAGACGCCATTGGCACGGGAAGCGGCGGCAACGGTCGACGAGCGCACCGCGTTCTTCCTCCACGGCATCGGCCTCGATCTGATCGAGACGAGTCCGCCGGTGTTCCGGGCTGGCAACGTCATCTGCTATGAGCCGCGGTTGACGGCGCGTGATCAATCGTTCTTCGTCGAGGATACGTTCCTGATCACGGCCAGCGGGGCGGAACGGATCAGCCCCGAGCTGCCGTACACGGCCGAGGGGCTGGAGAAGGAGATCGCGAGGCGACGACGAAAATGAGATCCGCATGTGCGCTCCTGCTCGTTTCCGCGGCTGCGGCCGGTACGCCCTCGCTCCTGCCAACCGGCCAGCGGCTCGACGCCGAGGGCACCGTTCTGGATCTGGGCAGCATGCCGATGGGAATGGCGATGGCGCCCGGCGGCAAGAAACTGATCGTCGTGCTCAGCGGCTGGCGCGAGCAGGGAATCCAGGTCGTCGATCTGCAGTCGCTGCGCGTCACGCAGACGATTCCGCAGCCCGCCGCCTTCTACGGCGCCGCCTTCTCGTCGGACGGGACGACGCTCTTCGTCTCGGGTGGCAACGATGATGCCGTCTATTCTTATGCCTGGGACGGCGAGAAGGCGGAGCTGCGCAGCCGGATCGTGCTCGGTGAGCAGAAGCCGGATCAGACGGGCTCGCGATATCCCGCAGGCATTGCTGCCGCTCCGCGCGGGGCGCTCGTCTACGTGGCCGAGAACGTAGGTGACGCGCTGGCCGTGGTGGACGCGAAGACCGGCAACGTCGTGCAGCGCCTTCCCACGGACCACTATCCGTATGCGGTCGAGGTCGCGAGCGACGGGCGCGTCTACGTCTCCGCTTGGGGCGGCGATACCGTTTCCGTCTTCCGCACTCGGGCCGACGGAATGCTCGTCTCCGCTGGACGTCTTCGGGTCGGCCGCCATCCCTCGGCGTTGAGGGTGGACTCCAAGGCAACGCGTCTCTACGTCGCGCTCGCCGGCAGCGACCGCATCGCCGTCGTCGACACGCGTGCCCGTCGTGTCGTTCGCTTCCTCAATGACGCAGCCCCGGCGGGACCCGCGGAAGGAAGCACGCCCAACGCGCTCGCGCTTTCAGCGGACGGATCGAGGCTGTTCGTGGCGGAAGCGGATAGCAACGCCATCGCCGTCTTCGACCTCGCCGCGGGCGGACGCGTGCCCGTCGCGCGCATCCCGACGGATTGGTACCCGACGGCTGTCCTCAGCGGGGAAGGACGGCTGCTGGTGCTCAGCGGGAAGGGGCGCGGGACGCGCGCCAATCCCGACGGTCCGATTCCTGGCCAAGGTATCCAGCGTCCGCTGGGGTACGCTCTCGGGCAGCTCGGCGGGACGCTGCGAGTGTTGCCCGGTCGGTTTCGTGGAGCGCAGCTTCGCGCCCTGTCGGGCCGCGTCGCAGCGGCCAACGGCTGGAGGAGACGCGCACCGCGCCGCTATCCGCCTTTCAAGCACGTGGTCTACATCATCAAGGAGAACCGGACTTACGATCAGATCTTCGGCGACCTCGAGGAAGGCGACGGCGACCGCCGCCTGCTGTTCTTCGGACCGGACTCGACGCCGAATCATCGCGCGCTCGCACGGAGGTTCGGGCTGTTCGATCGGTTCTTCACCAACGCGGAAGTGAGCTCGCAGGGACACCTCTGGTCGACGGCCGCGTACGTGCCCGATTACGCGGAGAAGACGGTGCCGTCGCTCTATTCCAACCGGCGCGCGGACGTCGACGGAGATGAGGCTGCAGAGCCCGAGCGCGGCTTCCTCTGGACGCTCGCCATCGAGAAGGGAATCACCTTTCGCGACTACGGAGAGATGGTCCACGGGCCGCAGGGATGGCCGGTCACGCAGCGCCAGCTCGGCGCCGACGTGAGCCCTTCGTATCCGCCGTTCAATCTCGAGATCCCCGACCAGAAGCGGGCCGACGCCTGGATCGCCGAGCTCGAGCAGTTCGCAGCCGAAGGCGAGATGCCGCAACTGGAAATCCTGCACCTGCCGGGCGATCACACCGCCGGCGCGAATCCGAAGTACCGGACGCCGCGTGCCTACATGGCGGACAACGAC
>VBKI01000075.1 GCA_005879535.1 Deltaproteobacteria bacterium
TCGCCCAGCCCGCCCGTCTTCACGTAGGGCGCCGCCTCGGACGCGACGAAGAGGATCTTCACGAAAAGACCTCCGTCTGCCGGAGGAAGCTCGCTGCCTCCTCCGGTGGCGTGGGATTGATGTAGCACCCGCTGGCCCACTCGAATCCAGCCTGCTGCGTGAGCACGGGCTTGAGCTCGAGGTGCCAGTGGTAGAAGTCGTTCGGCGCCTCGCGCAGCGGCATGGTGTGCAGGAAGAGATTGAACGCGGGCTTTTCCAGCGCCACGTCCACCTTTCGCAGGACCGTCCGCAGAGCGTCCCCGATGGCGTGAAGCTGTTGTCCGCTGGCCGACTCGTACGAGGAGCGGTGCGCCCGGGGCAGGATCCACAGCTCGAACGGGCTGCGCGCGGCCCACGGAGAAAGGACAACCGCACCGTCGGACTCGAGCACCACGCGCTCCTTGTCGTGCGACTCCTGCGCGACGACGTCGCAAAAGACGCAGCGCTCCTTCTCGTCGAAATGGCGGCGCGCCGCACGCACTTCCGCATCCAGCGTCTCGGGAATGAACGGCAGGGCGATCAGCTGGGAGTGCCCATGAAAGAGGGTGGCGCCGGCGGGCCCGCCGTGATTCTTGAATGCGATCAAGGATTTGAGGCGAATGTCTCGAGAGAGATCGACCATTCGCTCCTGCCACGCCCGCAGCACGCTCTCGATCTGCTCGACCGGCTGGTCGGCCAGCGTGGCGCGGTGGTCGCGGGTCTCGATCACCACCTCGTGCGCGCCCACTCCGGCCATGCTGTCGAACATCCCGGCCCCTTCGCGGACCATCTGGATCTCGGTGCGCAGGGCCGGGTAGCGGTTGGGGACCACGCGCAATGTCCAGCCGTTCTCGTCGCGCCGGGAAAGCACTTCCGGCGGCGTCATCGACTCATTGCCGGGACAAAAGGGACAGACGCCCCCGTTGTGCTCGGGCGCCGGGCGCAGAAAAGCGCTCGGGCGCTCGGCACGCTCCGGCGCGATGATCACCCATCGGCCCACGATCGGATCTCGGCGAAGTTCGGGCACCCGCGCGCAATTTAGCAGGTCAGACGTGCCAGTGGGTCTGCTCGAAAGTCTGATCGGGCACCGTCAGCTCGAGCTCGCCGTAGCGGGGAAGCCGGTCGACCTCCACGCCGGCGCGGGTCAAGCGCAGCAACATGCCCGCGCGATCCCCGGGCGCCAGTCCGAGCGCGCTGATCGCCACGGACAGCTCGACGAGCGCCCCCGCGCGGCCCGCCCCGCACTTCGTTCCGCGCTCGTCGACCACGGAAGTCTCCGCTCCCGACGGAACCACCTGCATCCGCAGGGTCCGTTCGTCCTTGCCGCGCGTCAGGAGGATCCGCAACTCGCCGGACAAGTCGGCTCCCTGGACGGGGTCCAGGCGCACGTACAGGTCGGTGAGCGAGAACCCGTACCAGAGTTGCGAGAACGCTCCTCCTCCCTCGTACATGGCCGCTCCCGAGACGCTTCCGGGACGGTAGAATCCCGCCCCGTTCCACTCGAAATAGCTGCGCGAGTAGCCGTCGATCATCGGCCGGATCAGCCGCCGCGGCGAGATCGAGATGGCCGCCGCCTGCGACTTGTCCTTGTAGGGCGCGATGATCGGCCGCGCCAGGCGCTCCGGCGGCGCCATCCCGATGTGGCGGAAGATCTGCTCCACGTTGCGCCGGAAGAGCGCGTCGAACTCCGGCGCGTTCTCGGTGGTGAACTCGTCGCCGTACCACCAGAACCAGTCGCTCCCCTCGGCGGCCAGCGCAGCCTCGTATGCCTTTTCGAAGCGGTCCGGCGGCAGCTCGGGCCGGGTCCGCTCGAGAATGGCGCGCGCCTGCCCCAGCATCGTCCAGGCCTGGTTGTCCTCGGAGTGGCCGATCCAGATGCGGAAATTCGAGTCGATCCAGCTCCCGGAGTGGATGCGCGAAATCCGCGCCGCGGGGGGACGCGCCGCGATCTCCTCCCGGGGCAACACCGGGACGACGTCGTCGCCGAAACCACCGTAGAGCGCGTCCAGGAAGAGCTCGCCCGAGCGCGGATAGTGCTCCCACGGGTTCTCGCCATCGAGCGCGACGGTGACCGTGGCCTCCTCGTCCGCCGCTGCGAGGCGCGCGAAGAGGTCCTTGGCGGCGTCGGCCGGGTCGCTCTTGCCGTACCGGAAGCCGATGCGGTCGCTCAGGTCGCGATCGCGAAAGAACACCGCCACGTCGCCGCACATCCAGGGCGCATGGTGCAGGGGCTTGGGCGTGGGCTTCTCCAACTCGCTGCGCTCCAGGTTGCCCTGATCCGTCGCGCACCAGCTCACGCCTTCGGAGGCGAGGATCTGCAGCACTTCGGGCGATACCGACCCTTCGCTGGGCCACATGCCCACGGGCCGGGCGCCGAAGTCCCGCTCCGCCCGGGCGAGGCCGCGGCGGACCTGTTCGCGCGCGTCCTGCGGGAACTGGAAACGCGGCGGAAGCGCAGCGTCGGGCATCGCCCGGCGCGCGGAGTCGCTGTCCACGAGCAGCGGCAGGATGGGGTGGAACATCGGCGAGCACGTCAGCTCCACCGCGCCGCGCTGCGCCAGCGCTTTCCAGCGAGCGACGATGCGGGCGGCGATCTTCCGCGAGACGTCGAAGAGCTGCGTCTTCTCTGCTTCGCTGAAGCCCCGCTCCTTGCGCACCAGTTCGGCGACGAGCGCATGCTCGCCGCGCGCAGCGAATCCCATCCACGCCAGCGCGAAATGCATCTGGAGGTCGATCAGGTCCTGCGTGGAGAAGCCCTCCTGTGCGCGCAGGAGGTCCACCTTGGCGGGATCCTTGCCGCGCTTCGCGAGGAGCTCGGCGTAGCGCGGGACGGGCTTCAGCCACAGTTCCCAGTCGACGGAGAAATCCTGACGCAGCACGTGTGCGCGCTCGGCGGCCGTCAGCGAGTCCGCCGGCTTGCGCGCGATCTGCTCGTCGCGGTCGACGGCTGCCCCGGACGCGTACGCCTCCAGCTGCAGCAGCAGCGAGGGCGCCCAGTTCGCCACAACCCGGGCGCGCTCGTGGCGCTCGAGGGCCGCGGCCATGTCGTTGTAGGACCGCGTGGCGTGCAGTCGGACCCAGGGAAGAACGGGCTGCCCGGATACCGGATCGCGGTACTCGGGCTGGTGCATGTGCCAGAGGAAGACGACGCGCGCCAAGGCCGCCTCTTTCAGCCCGCGAGACGCATTCCCTTGGGGACGATCACGATCCCCTTCGGGCTGACGAAGAACCGCTTTTTGTCCTCCTCGGGATCGTATCCGATCTGCAGACCCGCCGGGATGTCGACGTTCTTGTCGATGATCGCGCGGCGGATACGCGCGCGCCGGCCGACCTGGACGCCCTCGAAGAGGATGCTCTCCTGGACGTCCGCGTACGAGTTGATGCGGACGTTCGGCGAGATCACCGAGCGGTCGACCCGGCCGCCCGAGATGATGCATCCCTCGGACACCAGCGAGTCGGTGGCGCGGCCGACCCGCTGCTCTTCCTCGTTGGCGAAAACGAACTTCGCCGGCGCGGCGGTGTGGGCCGGGGCGGTATAGATGGGCCAGCGGTCGTTGTAGAGCGAGAGCTTGGGGTCGACGGCGACGAGATCCATGTTGCACTCGTAATACGTGTCGAGATCGCCCACGTCCCGCCAGTAGCCTGCCTCGTTCGGGCCTTGGCCGGGTACGTTGTTCGTCGCGAAGTCGTAGACGGCAACCTTCGTGCGTTTGTGCATCTCGCTGATGATCGACTTGCCGAAGTCGTGTGCGGATTCCTTTCCCGCGTCGCGAACGATCTCCCGCACCAGAGCCTCGGTGCTGAAGAGATAGTTGCCCATGGAGACCAGGGCCGCCCGCGGGTTGCGAATCATCGGCTTCGGGTGCTTCGGCTTTTCCTGGAAGTCGACCATCCGGCCGCGCTCGTCGGCGGTGATGATCCCGAAGGAGCTGCCCTCCTCGAGGGGCATGGGAATGGCGGCGACCGTGCAGTCCGCCTTCTGCGCGACGTGGAAGTCGAGCATCTGGCGCACATCCATGCGGTAGATGTGGTCGGCGCCGAAGACGAACACGTAGTCGGGCTCCTCGTCGGTGACGAGGTTCAGGTTCTGGTAGATGGCGTCGGCGGACCCCTTGTACCACTCCGGTCCGGTGCGCTGCTGGGCGGGAACGCTCTCCACGAATTGTCCGAGCATCGAGCTCAGGCGCCAGCCGCGCGAGATGTGCGTGTTCAGCGATTCCGACTTGTATTGCGTCAGCACCTTCATCCGGAGCACGCCGGAGTTGGCGAAATTGGAGAGGACGAAGTCGATGATCCGGTAGCGGCCGCCGAACGTGACCGCCGGCTTGGAGCGCTCCTGCGTGAGAGGCGCAAGACGGCGGCCTTCGCCGCCGGCGAGGATCATGGCCAGGGTTTTGCCGACGGGCATCCGCGGACGGTAGATCCCGGCGCACGGCGCCGCAATGGCGTCGCGCCCGGCTGTTCAGCTTCCGATCAGGCCCGCTTCACGGCCGGCGGCTTCGACGTGGCCGGCTTGGCGGGTATTGCCTTTGGAGCGCCGTTGCGCTGGGCGAACTCGCCGATGATCTCGTCCATCTCGTTCTGGGCCTTGCGCACGAGCTGGGCGCGATCGTGGAAGGTGAGGAACGCGCTCTTGAAGCCGGCCACCAGGATGTTGCGGATGTCGGCGGCGTTGAGGCCGAACTGCCTGGAGACCACGGACAGCTCCTTGGTCACGGTGGTTTCGGTGATCAGCCTGTTGTCCGTGTTGATGGTCACCCGGATGCCGAAGTCCAGATAGAACTTGAACGGATGCGTCGCCATGTCCGCGACGGCCCCGGTCTGCACGTTGCTGGACGGGCAGCACTCGATCGGGATGCGGTGGTCGTTGACGTAATTCAGGAGGTCGCCGTCCTCCCGCAGCCGCACGCCGTGGCCGATGCGGTGCGCGCCGCAGTAGTGCAGCGCCTGCGCGATGGACGGTGGGCCGTACGCCTCGCCGGCGTGGACCGTGCAGTTGATGTTGTTGTTCAGGATGAGCTGGAACGCTTCCTGGTGATCCTTGGCCGGGTTGCCATGCTCCGCTCCCGCCAGATCGAATCCCAGCACGCCCCGGTTCTTGTAAGCCACCGACAGCTCCGCGAGACGGAGCGAGACTTCCGGGCTCATGTTGCGGATGCCGCAGACCAGGACGCCCGCGAGGATGCCGGTCTCCCGCGTTGCCGCGCGGAGCCCCTCGAGCACCGCCTCCACGACGACCGTGGGCTTGAGCCCCTTCTGGAGGTGGAGGACGGGCGCGTAACGCACCTCGATGAGCTTGCAGTTCTCCGCGGCGGCGTCGATGGCCAGCTCGTATGCGGCGCGGTAGAGGGCGTCCTCCGTCTGCAGGACGCTGAGGGTAATGTCGAAACCCTTCAGGTACTCCTCGAGGCTGCCGTGGCGCTCGCCGAGCTTCATCGACTTGGCCAGGCCATCCTCGGTGTCAGCGGGAAGGCGGATCCCCTGCTCTTCCGCCAGCGCGAGTACGGTGCTCAGGCGGAGCGACCCGTCCAGATGGCAATGCAGGTCGGTCTTCGGGAGCGCGTGGAGCAGTTCGTCGGTGACGGGGACGTCGGGGATCATCCTCCGACGGATCTAACCCATCCCCAGGGCCGGATCACGCTATCTTCCCTGCATGTCCTGGCTGGCGCTGAAGCTCTCCTCGTGGCTGATCCACGCCTTGGTCGTCATGGTGTCCGTCGCGGCGGTTTCCAAAGGAAATCCGAAGAATACGCTGCCGCGAGCACTGATCGTGACCTTCCTCGTGGCGCTGCTCGTCACCCCGTTCGCCTGGTTCTGGTTCCTGCTCATCCCCGGGATCGTCGCGATGATCGCCTGGTTCCTCGTCTACAGCATCGCGTACGACATCGGCTTTGGACAGGCATTCGCCGCGGGGCTGGTGCAGGTGGCCATCGGGCTGTTCGTCGACTACATGCTGCCGCCGCACATGTGGTGACCCGCTTTAAGCCGGGTCGATGAAGCGGGCGAGCACCTTCTTCAGGCCCACGCCGGGCCCGAAGCGGACGACGAGCTTGCGGTTCATCCCCTCGCCGTCCGCGTCCTCGACGGTGCCGACGCCGAAGCTCGGGTGCTTGACCCGCGATCCGGGTCCGAGGCCAGAGGCGCCGGGAGCGGCCGGTTTGACGACGGGCTTGGAGGCCGGGTCGTAGCGCGACTCCCGCATCTTGTTGCGCGCGGGCAGCGGGGAATCGTCGCCGTAGCGGGGCCGCTGATCGAACTCGTCGTAGAACACGTCCTTGCGGGCGCGCTCCTGCATCGGCGAAAGGCGGTCGAGGGCGGCCAGACCTTCCGTCAGATCGGGCGGCAGCTCGCGGACGAAGCGCGAGGGCGGATTGAAGCGCAGCTCGCCGAACAGCGAACGGCAGCGCGCGAGCGACATCGCCAGCCGCTTGCGGGCGCGGGTCATGCCGACGTAGCAGAGACGCCGCTCCTCGGCCATTTCGGCGGGGTCCTCCTCGCCCGACGCCATGGGGCCGGTCTGGCCGAGGGAGCGCGAGGAAGGAAACACCCGTTCCTCGAGGCCCGTCATCCAGACGGCGTCGAACTCGAGGCCCTTGGCCGCGTGTAACGTCATCAGCGACACGCGATCGCCGCCGCCGGCCGCGTCCGCGTCGCCCACCAGCGCGAGCTGCTCGAGGAAGCCGAGCAGTGGCGTATCCGCGCGCCCGTCTTCGTCGTCGGGGGCCGCGGCGGCGAGAGCCGCCATCGCGTCCGGTCGGTCGCCCGGAGGATCCTCGGACGCCTGCGAGCTGCCCAGCGATCCGGGCGCGGCGCGCACGGCGCGCAGATACTGCGCGCGGGTCTGGGTGAGCGGATTTGGAACCAGCGGCTTTCCTTCCGCCTTGTCCGGCACTTCCCGGACGGGCTCGGCGGCCTGTACGACCTCGCCCGCCCAGGCGCGATCGAACTCGCGCGCCGCGCCGACGAGCTCCATCAGGTTTTCGAGACGATCCTCGCCCTCCTCCCCTTCCAATCGCAGGCGATCGGCGTAGCCCGTCTGGTCGATCACGCGCTCGATGGCGTCGGCGGCGCCCGCGTCCTGCGCCACTTGCTCCCGGAGTTTCTCGAT
Organism: Deltaproteobacteria bacterium; assembly: GCA_005879535.1. Taxonomy (NCBI): domain Bacteria; kingdom Pseudomonadati; phylum Myxococcota; class Myxococcia; species Deltaproteobacteria bacterium. The sequence goes on from VBKI01000075.1 coordinate 7,127, forward strand.
CAGCGACTTGAACGGCACAAGCTTCGCGCGGGCGCCGGAGGGCATCTCCGGGTCGTCGGAGGCCAGCGTTTCCCAGAGCGAGAGACCCTGACGGTTCGCGGACGCGCGCAGATGGTCGACCGTGGTGTCGCCGATCCCACGAGGCGGCATGTTGATCACCCGCAGCAGATCGCCGTCGGAGCGTGGGTTCACGCAGAGGCGCAGGTACGCCGCGATGTCCTTCACCTCTGCCCGGTCGTAGAACGAGCGCCCGCGCACGACGCGGTAGGGGATGCGCCGGGCGCGAAGCGCATCTTCCAGCGCCCGCGATTGGGCATTGGCGCGATAGAAGACCGCCATCTCGGCGTACGACGTTCCCCGCGCGTTCTCCGCGTACAGCTCGGAAGCGACGCGGCTGCCCTCGTCGCGCTCGTCCTCGGCGACGAAAACGCGCACCTTGTCGCCCTCGGCGGCGGCGGTCCACAGCTTCTTCTCCGCGCGGCGCTCGTTCTTCTCGATGACCGCGTGCGCCGCGCCGAGAATCCGACCCGAGCTGCGGTAGTTCTGCTCCAGCCGGACGACCTTCGTCCCCGCGAAGTGCTTCGGGAAGTCGAGGATGTTGTCCACCTCCGCGCCGCGCCAGCGGTAGATGGCCTGGTCATCGTCGCCGACCACGCAGAGGTTTCCGTGGACGGAGGCGAGCTGGCGGAGCAACTGGTACTGCGCCGGATTGGTGTCCTGGAACTCGTCCACCAGGATGTGGCGAAAGCGTCCGGCGTATCCTTGCAGGATGTCGTCCCGCTTCTTGAACAGCTCGCTGACCCTGACGATCAAGTCGCCGAAATCGACGGCGTTCGACGCCTGCAACGCCGCCTGGTAGCGCCCGTACACTTTGAGCCCGGTCTTCCCGGGTACGTCGTACTCCGCTACGCGCACCTCGGCGGGTAGCAGGCCGGCGTTCTTCCAGCGATCGATGCGCACGAGGTGCTGGCGCGAGGTGCCGACGTCGAACCCCAGGTCGCTGGTCGCCCGTTTCGCCTCCGCCAGCTGATCCGCATCGTCGTAAATGGCGAAGCTCCGGGTGAGGCCGAGAGCTTCGGCCTCGCGCCGGAGGATCCGCGCACCTGCCGCATGAAACGTCGCGACCCACAGGCGCTGCGCGTCCGGGCCAACCAGCTTCTCGACCCGCTGGCGAAGCTCTCCGGCGGCCTTGTTCGTGAACGTGACCGCCAGGATCTCTGGCGCCCGGGCAAGGCGCTCGCGGAGCAGGTGCGCGATCCGGTGCGTGAGCACGCGGGTCTTGCCGGAGCCGGCGCCCGCCAGGATGAGCAAGGGACCTTCGCCGTGGCGGACCGCTTCGAGCTGCGGAGGATTGAGGACTTTGGCCAGCGGATCGGACACGGGCGGTGTGATAACCCAAAAGACGGTACGATGCGGCGGTGCCGTCGCCCGCTCCGGTCCGCATCATTCCGCTCGGCGGCCTCGGCGAGGTCGGGATGAACTGCATGGTCGTCGAGTCCGGCGGCGACCGGGTCGTGATCGACTGCGGCCTCATGTTCCCCAACGCCGAGCAGGCGCTCGGGGTGGAGGTGATCGCTCCGGATCTCGCGTATCTGAGGGCCTCCGGCAAGGTGGACGCCATCCTGCTCACGCATGCGCACGAAGACCATGTCGGCGCGCTCCATTACCTGTTGCGCGAGTTCCCCGACGCAACGGTCTGCGGCACGCGGTTCACGCTGGCGGTGGTGAAGGAAAAGCTGGCCGAGCAGGGAATCACCGCGGACCTGCACGCCGTCGAGCCGCGGACGATGGGAATGGTCGGCAACCACATCGACTTCGAGCCCCTGCAAGTACCGCACAGCGTCCCGGACGCCGTCGGATATGCCCTGCTCACCGAGGCGGGTCTGGTGATCCACACCGGCGATTTCAAGATCGACTGGAGCCCGGTGGATGGAAAGCTCCTCGACGTACGGCGGTTCGCGGAGCTGGGCGAGACCGGCGTGGCCTGTCTGCTCTCCGATTCGACCAACGCCGAGCGCGAAGGCACGACCCCCAGCGAGCGCGAGGTGGGCGAGTCGCTGATCCGGATCTTCGCCGGTCCTCTGGCGAAAGGCCGCGTGGTGGTGGCGATGTTCGGCTCGAACATCCACCGCGTCCAGAGCGTCGTTCGCGCCGCGCTGGCACAGAACCGGAAGATCGTCCTGCTCGGGCGATCGATGCAGACCAACGTGCGCCTCGCGCTCGACCTCGGCTACATCCGTTGCCCGCCCGATTCGTTCGTCGATCCCGAGGCGGCGGGGCACTTTCCGGCGCGGGAGCTCGTCATCCTCTGCACCGGTGCGCAGGGCGAGCCGCGCAGCGCGCTGGCGAGGCTCGCGCTCGGCGAGCATCCGACCGTGAAGCTCGAGAAGAACGATCTGGTGATCCTCTCCAGCCGCGTGATCCCCGGGAACGACCGGGCCCTCGGCAACATCATCGACCACCTGGTACGGCGCGGATGCCGGGTGATGTCGGGCAGCGCCGGCTCGACGGAGCTGGTGCACACCAGCGGCCACGCCTGCCAGGGTGAGCAGCGGATGATGATCGATCTCGTCCGCCCCCGGAGCTTCGTCCCGATCCACGGCGAATACCGCATGCTCGCCGCACACGCGCGGACCGCCGAGGCTGCGGGAGTGAATCCGCTTGCCTGCGTGATCGCCGAGGACGGCGATGCCGTGGAGTTGCGCAAGGACGAGATCGTCGCGGTGGTGCCCAATGCGGTCTCGGCGGGGCGGCTCTATCTCGACGCGCGTGGCGCGTTCGCCGACGTCGGCGAGGTCGCGCTCCGCGATCGCCAGCTCCTCGCGGAGACGGGCATGCTGGTGTGCCTCTGCGTCCTGGACCACAAGAGCGGCGAGGTGGTGCGCGGGCCGGAGCTTCTGGGCAAGGGCGTCGCCGGGCTCGACGATTCCCGCCTCGCCCAGGCCCGCCAGGCTGCGCTCGATGCGCTCGCCGAGCTGGGTCCCGCGCAGCGCACCGATCACGGAATGGTGGAAGAGGCCCTCCGCCGCGCCGTGCGCTCCGCCTGGAAGAAGGGCGTGGAGAAGCGGCCGATGGTGCTCCCGGTCGTCCTGGAGATGTGACATGCCGAGCTTCGACATCGTCAGCAAGGTGAACGAGCAGGAGGTCGATAACGCCTTCCAACAGGCGAAGAAGGAGATCGACCAACGCTACGACTTCAAGGGCACCGAGACCTCGCTGGAGAAGGTCTCCGCGCCGGAGAAGGGTCTGAAGATCCGCAGCACCACCGAGCAGCGGCTGGAGGCGGCGCGGACGGTTTTGGTGGAGAAGATGGCCAAGCGCGGCGTCCCCCTGCGCGGCCTCAAGTACGGCACCGTCGAACAGAGCGGAAAGCACGTCGCGCAGGTGCTCAGCTTCGTCCAGGGCATCGAGGTGGAGAAGGCGAAAGCCATCGTGAAGATGATCAAGGACAGCAAGCTCAAGGTGCAGGGCTCGATCCAGGGCGACGCCGTCCGCGTCTCGGGGAAGAACCGCGACGACCTGCAGTCGGTCATCCAGATGGTCCGCGCAAAGCAGGACGAGCTGAAGGTGGACCTGGTGTTCGAGAATTTCCGCGACTAGGCGCTCCCGCACCGTAGGTGCGGTTATGCGCCTACGCTTGAGACTGCGCCCGCGGACCTCCCGGTGTTGCGGGTGGATGAGCAGCGTCCCCCGCATGCGCATCCACCATCTGAGCTGCGGCACGCTCTGTCCCGTCGGCGGACGCCTGATGTCCGAGCGCAAGTCCAGGCCCCTGCGCGGCGCCCTCGCTTGCCACTGCCTGTTGATCGAAGCCGGGCAGCGCTTGATCCTCGTCGACACCGGCCTCGGCCTGCTCGACATGGGCAACCGCAGGATGGACCGCTTCTTCCGGTTCCAGTGCAAGCCGCTGGTGACGCCGGAGCAGACGGCGGTGCGGCAGGTGCAGAGGTTGGGGTATTCCCCGCGAGACGTCCGCCACATCGTCCTCACCCATCTCGACTTCGATCACGCGGGCGGGCTCGATGACTTCCCCGGTGCACAGGTCCACCTGCACGTCAAGGAAGCGGACGCGGCGAGCGCGCGCAGGGGCCTGATCGCGCGCGGCCGCTACCGGCCGGAACAGTGGAGCAGCCACGATCGCTGGAGGCTCTATCGCGACGGCGGAGAGCCGTGGTTCGGGTTTGCTTCCGTCCGCAACGTCGGCGTTCCCGAAGTTCTCCTCATCCCGCTGGTGGGACACACCTGGGGTCACTGCGGAGTCGCCGTCGCCCGGCCGGGCGGAGGCTGGCTGCTGCATGCGGGCGACGCTTTCTTCGACCGGCGCGAGCTGGATTCGAAAAATCTGCGCTGCAAGGCAGGCCTCCGGTACTACCAGCTGCAAATGGAGGTCGACCGGCGGCTCCGGCTCTGGAACCAACGCCGCCTGCGCGACCTGGTCCGGCTGCACGGCGATGAGGTGCGCGTGATTTGTGCCCACGATCCCGTCCAGTTCGAAGAATGGGCGCGGCGGTCGCCGGAGCAGCCGCTGGTGGCCGCTCCCAGCGGGACGGCGACGTTGTAGGCCGGCCAGGCTGGATTCCGCGTCGCGGTCTGTTATACGGGGGCCCTTTCGCCGTCCCCCGATGAATACGACGCTGCTTCCAGACCAGCCCTCGCTTTTCCTGCTGTCGCTCGGTTGCCCGAAGAACCGGGTAGACAGCGAGGTGATGCTCGGCAGCCTGCTCAACGAGGGTTACCGCCTGGTCGGCGAGGCGAAGGACGCGGAAGTGATCCTCATCAACTCCTGCGCCTTCATCGGCGAGGCAAAGCAGGAGTCGATCGACGCCATCCTCGAGCATGCCCGCCTCAAGGAAACCGGGCGCTGCAAGGCGCTGGTGGTTGCCGGCTGTCTCACGCAGCGCTACGCAGACGTTCTCCAGCAGGAGATGCCGGAGGTCGATTACTTCGTCGGGACCTCCGCCTATCCGCGCATCGCGCAGATCCTGCGGGGAGAGCGCGACCGGGCCGTGATTCCGGATCCGGACTACATCGCCGACAGCCGCACTCCGCGGCGCAATTCGATGCCGCGCTGGACGGCTTACGTGAAGATCAGCGAAGGCTGCGACAACAAATGCACCTTCTGCATCATCCCCACCCTCCGCGGCCTGCAGCGATCCCGGCCCATCGCCGATATCGTCGCCGAAGCCGAGCGGCTCTGCGCCGAGGGCGCAATCGAGCTGAACCTCGTCGCCCAGGATCTCACCGCCTACGGGCACGACCTTCCGGGTAAACCGAAGCTCCACGAGCTCCTGCACGCCCTGCGGGACGTGCCCGCGCGCTGGATCCGGCTGCACTACGCCTATCCGCGCGACTTTTCAGAAGCGCTGATCGACGGGCTCGCGCGCCAACCCAACGTCGCTCGTTACCTCGACATGCCGCTGCAGCACATCAGCGACTCCGTGCTTCGCCGGATGAAGCGGGGCCGTGACTCCGCGTGGGTGCGCAGGCTGGTGCGCAGGATCCGCGAGCGCGTCCCGGACCTCACCTTCCGGACCAGCTTCATCGCCGGCTTCCCGGGTGAGACGGAGGAACAGTTCCAGGAGCTCTGCGACTTCGTCGAGGAGATGCGGTTCGAGAAGGTGGGCGTGTTCCAGTTCTCGCGCGAGGAAGGGACGGAATCCTTCCAGCTCGACGGGCAGCTCCCCCAGCGCGTCAAGGCGCAGCGGCAGAAGAAGCTTCTCGGCATCCAGCGGAAGATCAGCAGGGAGCACCAGCAGCGCCTGGTGGGGCGGACTCTCGACGTCCTGGTCGAAGGCGTTTCCGAGGAGACCGATCTGCTTCTGGAAGGGCGGTGGATGGGGCAGGCGCCGGAGATCGACGGAAAGGTCTACGTCAACCGCGGCCAGGGGCGCCCCGGCGAGATCGTGCCCGTCGAGATCGAGCAAGCGGGCGACTACGATCTGGTGGGCGGGATCGCGGGTGCGGAAGGACCGCCGCGGCCAGTGACCGCGCCAAAGGCAGCCCGGCCGCGTTTTCCCATTCTCTCCCACTGATCGATGAAGGCGGATTTCCTCAACAAGCTCGACGCTCACCTCCAGACCTCGGGGTTGACGCGCGTGCACGCCGAATCGTCGGAGCCGACTGCCCGCGCCGCCGTCGAGGCGCTCGCCGGACTCCCCCACTTCGACGAGATCTGGGCCGGCGATCTTCGCCTCTCGCTGCAGATCGTCGTCGTCGCGTCCGGCGATCGGGTGCCCGGCGTCGAGTTCGCCCGCCGCGCGCACCTCCTCCGGGAACGGGCGGCCTCGCTGAGCGGCCGCGCCAAGGGCGAGGTGCAGGTGCTGCAGCTCGCCCTGTACGATCGCCAGGTCCCCCCGGAAGAGCGGCAGTTCATCGTTGAGAATGCGCGCGTCGCGCCGTGGTGGCCCCTCTCACGCGGCCGCGTCGCCACCTGGGTGGTCGCGCTCTCGGAACCCGCTCTGTACGCGGCGCAGTTTCGCGGGTGGCCGCAGGAGCTTTCGGCCGATCAATTCCGCGCGCTACTCGCGTAAGCGAGGCGATTCTGCAGCGTCCATCCGGCGAGCGCCGCCGCGACGACGCCGCCGACGTGGAACACCCACAGGTGGGGTGCCTGGGCATGCGCCGTGCAGGCGAGGTGCAAGGCGGCTTGGGCCGCGAGCGCGCCCGCCGCAGCAGTGGGCGCCAGCGAGGCCGAGGACCAGCCCGCCCTCCACATCACGAGCGCCGCCGCCACGGCGCCACCAGCGAGCTCGAGCGCAAGGCAATCGACGCCGATGCGCATGGCGAGCCCCGCTTCGGCATCCGGGAGGCCGGGAATTCCGCCCGCGGCAATGGCGAATCCAGCCGATGCGCCGAGCGCGACCCAGGCGCCGGCTCGCAGGACGCCGGCTACGGAGCTGAGCGCCGTCGCGAGCACCAGCACCACCAATGCAGCCGTCCAACCCTCCGTATCGCGGTGCCGGGAAAAGAGCAGCGGGATGGCGAACGCGACCAGCGCCGCCAACGCGCGCAGACCCCACCGGGACGGCGTCAGGTCCGCGAGGATCGGCGCCGACGCCCGGCGCAGCGCTCGCGACGAAGGTGTGGGCAGCTCGGCGCGCGCCAGCGCCTCAAGGAGCTTTTCTCCCTCGCGCAGCGCCTGCATGCAGCCGGGGCAGCCTCGCGCGTGCGCGAGGAACGATTCGCGCTCGGGATCGCCCTCGGGAAGAGCGGCGATGCCTGCCGCCTTGGGCCGCATCTCGTCGCAGGCGCTCACAACAGCCCTTTCAGGCGCTGGCGGAGCGCCTCGTATCCGCGAAATGCCCGGAGCTTGACCGCTCCGGACGTCGAACCGAGCACGTCGGCGATCTCCCCGAACGTCATCCCCTCGTACCGGTGGAGATGGATCACGGTGCGCTGCGACTCCGGCAGCGCTTCCAGCGCCGCGCGAACGGCATTCTTGACGTCCGCATCGAGCGGGGGATCCGCCGGATCCTGGACTTCGGCGCGGGCGATCGCGTCCTCGTCGGCGTCCTCGGGGAGGCGTAGCCGCCGGCGCAGCTCGTCCAGGCGGACCCGCGCGGCGACGGCGAAGAGCCACGGCGCCAGCCTGTGGCCCGGCCGGTACTGCTGCCTCGCCCGGTGGATCTTCATGAACGTCACCTGCAACAAGTCGTCCGCCACTCCTTCGTCCCGGAACGAGCGCAGGAAGAACCCGTGCACCCGGGGCGCCAGCCGGGCGAAGAGCTTCTCGAACGCGCGGGCATCGCCCGCGACGTAGGCCGACATCAGCTCTTCGTCCGTCGGTCTCATTCAGGCCTTACGTCGGCGCCGCCGCGGAGGTTACGCGATCGGGGCGTAAGATGCAGGAATGAACCTGGTCGTCCTCGCCGCTGCCTTGTTCGTCGTCGACGGCCACGCCGACACGCCGCAGTTCCTGCTCGATCTGGGAACGGACCTGACCCGCTCCGGCGAGCAGATGGTGGACCTTCCCAAAGCGCGGCAAGGTCGCCTGGGCGCCGAGTTCTTCAGCATCTGGGTGGACCCGGAATTCTATGGAGCGCACCCGGCCCGGCGAGCGCTGGACCTGATCGACGCCGTGCACCTTCAACTGGAGCGGCATCCTCGCGAGCTGGCCGTGGCGCGCACGGCGTCGGAGGTGCTCGCCGCGCGGAAGGCCGGCAAGCTCGCCGTGCTGATGGGCCTCGAGGGAGGCCACGCGCTGGAGGGAGATCTGCGGATGCTCCGCACCTTCCACCGGCTCGGCGTCCGCTACATGACCTTGACCTGGTCGAATACCAACGAGCTGGGCGACTCGTCCGGCGACGCGCAGAAGCCTGGAGTCAAGCACCACGGCGGCCTCACCGCGCTCGGCCGGCAGGCCGTCGAGGAGATGAACCGGCTCGGGATGCTGGTCGACATCTCCCATGTCGCGGACACGACCTTCTTCGACGCGCTCGAGGTCTCGAAGGCGCCGGTGATCGCGTCGCATTCGAGCTGCCGCGCGCTGACCGATCACCCGCGCAACATGACCGACGAGATGCTGCGCGCCGTGGCGAAGAACGGCGGGGTGGTAATGGTGAACTTCTTCTCGGGCTTCGTGGACGAGAGCTTCCGCAAGGCGTTCGAGGCGTTGCGGCCGGAGGAGGACAAGGCCCTCGCAGCGATCAACGAAAAATACAAGGACGATCCGGCGGCGCGGACCAAGGCCTGGTTCACGGCGGGACGCGAGATCGCCGCGCGCGTTCCGCGGCCGCCGATGAAGTCGCTGATCGATCACATCGAGCACGTCGCCCGGGTCGCGGGCGTGGATCATGCTGGAATCGGTTCGGACTTCGACGGGATCCCTTCGACGCCCGAAGGGATCGACTCCGCCGCCGACCTCCCCAGGATTGCGTCGGAGCTCCGCAAGCGCGGCTTCACGCAGGCGGAGGTCGCGAAGGTCTTCTCGGGGAACGTCCTGCGGGTGATGCGGGCTGCAGAGAAGATCGCGGCCGGACCTAGCCCCTAGCTCCCAGGCAGCGCGCGGACCCCCGCGTCGCTGCGGGACAGCCGGCGCGACCCCGCGCCGGGCTAGCCCGTCGCTTCCTCTTCCGACTCTTCGGCGCCGAAGAGCTCGCGCACCTTGGCGAAGAACGACTTGGACTGTGGGTGCGCGTCCTCGCCGGCGAGGGCACCGAACTGCTCGAGCAGCTCGCGCTGCTTCTTGGTCAGCTTCTCCGGCACCTCCACGGTCACCCGCACGTGCTGATCGCCGCGCTGGTAGCCGTTCAGGTGCGGTATCCCCTTTCCGCGGAGCCGGAAGACTTTTCCGCTCTGCGTGCCGGAGGGGATCTTCATCTTCACCTTGCCGTCGAGGGTCGGGACGTCGATGGTCGCGCCCAGCGCCGCCTGGGTGAAACTGATTGGCACCTCGCAGATGACCTCCGTGTCCTCGCGGATGAAGATCGGGTGCTCGTGGACGTGCACCACGACGTACAGGTCGCCGGGCGGGCCGCCGCGGTCGCCCGGCTCGCCTTCGCCCGTGAGCTTGAGGCGGGTCCCGGTATCGACGCCGGGTGGCACTTTGACGCTCAGTGCACTTTCGGTCTCGACCTTCCCGGCGCCGCGGCAGGTCGCGCACGGGTCGGTGATCACCTTGCCGGTGCCCTGGCAGTGGCCGCAGGTCCGCGAGATCTGGAAGAACCCCTGCGTCATCCGCAGCTCGCCTGCGCCGTGGCACGTCGGGCAGGTCTTCGGACCTGTGCCGGGCTTGCTGCCCGAGCCGTGGCAGGTCGAGCACTGCTTGTGGCGCGGGATCTTGACCTTTGCCTCGGTCCCGAACGCGGCCTCGGTGAAGCTCACCTCGAGGTTGTAGCGGAGGTCGGCGCCGCGCTGTCGCGCGCTCCGGGAACGCCCGCGCTGCCCGAAGATCTCCCCGAAGATGTCACCGAAGATGTCGTTGATATTGCCGGTGAAACCGGCCTCGAAGGGGCTCGGGCCGAATCCGCCGGGCGCCTGGTGACCGAAGCGGTCGTACCGGGCGCGCTTCTCCCCGTCGCAGAGGACTTCGTAGGCCTCGGAAGCTTCCTTGAACCGGTCCTCGGAGGCCTTGTCGCCGGGGTTCTTGTCGGGGTGGTACTGAATCGCGAGCTTGCGGAAGGCGCTCTTCAGTTCCTGTGAAGTGGCGGTTCGGGCAACGCCGAGGACTTCGTAGTAATCGCGCTTCTGGGACACCATCACTCCTCGCGAACAGCCAGGCAAGCGCTCGACGCGCCCCGTCTAACGTAAGAACAACGGCAGCCTTGTCAATCCTTCAGCTTTTTGCCGCTGTCTTCTTCTCGCCGGAGTCGCCCGAGGAGTAGAGGGCGTCGGCGATGCGGTAGGCGGAGCCTTCCAGCCGCTGGACCGCGGACTTGATCCGCGGCAGGTCCTCGGTACCGACGACCGCCTTCAGCGCCTCGAGGTCCGCGCGGATCTCCGCCATGTCCTTCGACGGCAGCAGCGTCGCGTACTCCTCCAGGGCCTTTTCCGTCGTGTAGATGAGCCCGTCGGCGGAGTTCTTCACGTCCGCCAGCTCCTTCTTCTTCTTGTCGGACGATTTGTGCTGCTCGGCGTCCTTGATCATCTTCTGGATCTCCTGCTCGGTGAGACCCGAAGACGCGACGATCCGGATGCTCTGCTGCTTGCCGGTGCCGAGGTCCTTGGCGCTGACGTGGACGATGCCGTTCGCGTCGATGTCGAACGCCACCTCGATCTGCGGCACGCCGCGCGGCGCCGGCGGAATGCCGACCAGCTCGAAGCGCGCCAGCGTCTTGTTGTCCGCCGCCATGTCGCGTTCGCCCTGCAAGACGTGCACGTTCACGATCGGCTGGTTGTCGACCGCGGTGGAGAACACCTGCGACTTGCGCGCCGGGATGGTGGTGTTCTTCTCGATGATGCGGGTATTGACGCCGCCGGCGGTCTCCACGCCGAGCGAGAGCGGCGTGACGTCGAGCAGCAGGACGTCCTTCACCTCGCCCTTGAGCACGCCTCCCTGGATGGCCGCGCCGATGGCAACCACCTCGTCGGGGTTCACTCCCTTGTGCGGCTCCTTGCCGAAGAAGTTCTGCACCACCTGCTGGACCTTCGGCATCCGCGTCATGCCGCCCACCAGGATGACGCGATCGATCCCCTTGGCGCTGATGCCCCCGTCCTTGAGCGCGATGCGGCAAGGCTCGATGGTCTTCTGCACCAGGTCGTTCACCAGCTCCTCGAGCTGGCTGCGCGTCATCGTCTCGGTCAGGTGCTTGGGCCCGGTCGCGTCCGCCGCGATGAACGGCAGGTTCACGTCGGTCTCGGTCGCCGAGGAGAGCTCGTGCTTGGCGCGCTCCGCCGCTTCCTTCAGCCGCTGCAGCGCCATCCGGTCGCGGCGCAGGTCGATCTTGCACGCCTTCTCGAACTTGTCGTTCAGGTAGTCGACGATCCTCTGGTCGAAGTCCTCGCCGCCGAGGAAGGTGTCGCCGTTGGTGGCCTTCACCTCGAAGACGCCGGAGTTCAGCTCCAGGACCGAGATGTCGAAGGTGCCTCCGCCGAGGTCGTAGACGGCGATCTTCTCCGCCCCCGACGTGCGCATGGCCGCGCCGGTCTTGCTCGCGGCGCTGCCCTGCGCCTTGTCGAGACCGTACGCGAGCGCCGCCGCGGTCGGCTCGTTGATGATGCGCAGCACGTTCAGTCCGGCGATGCGGCCGGCGTCCTTGGTGGCCTGGCGCTGGCTGTCGTTGAAATAGGCGGGGACGGTGATCACCGCCTCCGTCACTTGCTCGCCGAGATAGTCCTCGGCGGTCTGCTTCATCTTCGAGAGGATCATCGCGGAGATCTCCGCGGGGCTGTACCGCTTCCCGCGCAGCTCCACCCAGGCGTCGCCGTTGTCGGCGGAGACGATCCGGAAGCTCGAGACGGAGATGCTCTTGCGCACCTCGTCCGAGTCGAACTTGCGCCCGATCAGGCGCTTGACGGCGAAGACGGTAGCCTCGGGATTGGTGATGGCCTGTCGCTTGGCGATCTGGCCCACCAGGCGCTCGCCGGCTTCGGTGAAGCCCACCATCGAGGGAGTCGTTCGGCTGCCCTCGGAGTTCGGGATTACGACCGCTTCGCCACCTTCCATCACCGCGACGCAGCTGTTGGTGGTGCCGAGATCGACCCCGATGACCTTGGGCATTGACGGAGCTCTCCCCACGATCCGTTCTACCTCAATGCTCGCGGCGGCCCGAAATTTCTCGGTGGAGCGGGCGTGGGCAAATTCAGGCTTGTCCCCCACCCTCGGAATTCGCCGCCGGAGGCGGTTCCGCCGGGGTGCGGGGCTTGGACACCACCACCGCGGCGGGGCGGACCAGCCGATCGTTGAGCTTGTAGCCCTTGGCCATCTCCGACACGACGGTCCCGGCGGGCTCGTCGCTCTCCTGCTGCATGAGCGCTTCGTGCAGGCTGGGGTCGAACGGCTTGCCCAATGCGGAGAAGCCGACGACGCCGTGCTTTGCGAGGACGGTCTCGAACAGCTTCTGCACCAGCCGGACGCCCTCGATCACCTGCCGTGAATCGTGCTGCTCGGCGTGATCGAGCGCCCGCTCGAGGTTGTCCATCACCGGGAGGAAGTCCTTCAGCAACCGTTCGATGCCGAACCGCTGCACGTCCTCCTTCTCCTTCACCGCACGCTTCTTGAAGTTGTCGAATTCCGCCGCGGTGCGGAGCAGGCGGTCGTGGGTCTCCTTCAGCCGGTCCGACGTGTCGCGGGCGCGCCTGAACGATTCCTCGAGCTGCGCCTGGAGAGTGGCGAGCTTGTGTGGCTCGCCGCCGCCTTCGGCTGCGCCGGGGTCCGCTGCGCCGTCTGGGACTGCCCTCTGCTCGTCGACGGCGGCATCGGGCGGGACCTGCGTATCGTCGGGCACTGCTCATCACCTCCACAAGGAGGCGGTAAGATAACGCAGCCGGGCGCTTCGCCAAGGTTCAGGCTTCTTCTTTGGCGTCGAGCGTGAGCCCGACCGTCCGTGCGGTCAGCTCGACGAGCGGGACGACGCGCGAGTAGTCCATGCGCGTCGGCCCGATCACCCCGAGCGCCCCGACCACCTCGCCCTTCAGCCGGTACGGCGCGGCCACGATCGCCAGGTCCGGCTCGACGATTCCGCTCTCCGCGCCGATGAAGATGCGCAGCTCCTCCGCCGCCAGGGTCCGATCGAGGACGGCGAGCAGCAGCTCCTTCTCGTCGAGGGCGCGGAAGAGGGCGCGGATCTTCATCAGATCTTGCGCCAGCGCCTTGTCGTCGAGGAACGAGGACTGACCCTCGATGTGCACGGTGGGCGCTTCCACCTGCACCGCCTCCGCACCGAGAGCGAGCGCCCGTGCCTGCAGCTCGCCGAGCTCCCGGCGGTCGCGCTCCAGCTCCGTCCGCAACCGCGCACGTGCCTCGGCCAGGGTGCGGTTTGCGATCAGCGAGTTCAGGTAGTTCGCGGCGTGCTCGAGCTGCCCCGCCGAGAGCGGCTGCTGCAGCGCGATCAGGCGGTTGTGGACGGCGCCGGATTGCGCCACCAGAACCGCGAGGGCACGCCCTTCGCGGAGGGGAAGGAACTCGATGCGCTGCAGCCGCTCGGACTGCGGCCGCGGCGAGGCGATGACGCCGGCGTGACGGGTGAGCGAATGCAGCACGCGCGACGCCGCCGTCATCAGCCCGTCGAGCTGCGTCGCTTCCTGTGCCCGGCGCGCGATCTGTTCGCGCTCTTCCGGCAGCGGCGGCTTCACGCGAAGGAGCGCATCCACGTAGTAGCGGAACCCCTGCGCGGTGGGAATGCGCCCCGCGCTGGTGTGCGGCTTCTGCAAGAATCCCATCTCCTCCAGATCGGACATCACCGAGCGCACCGTCGCCGACGAGACGTCGACGTCGGGACGGCGGGCGATTGCATGGCTGCCTACGGGTTCTCCACCATGGATGTAATCGCGCACGATCGCTGCGAGGACGCGGCGCGATCGGTCGTCGAGAGACGCTTCGGCGCTCCGGGGATGTCCGCTGGGCGTGGCGCGCGCAGCCATGGGTGAGGAACGGTAGCCGCGTCACCTGCCCCATGCAACGGAACGGCTGCGAACCTGATTTGCCGTTCCCGCGCCTCGGGATACAGTGCAGGCGGCATGGCGACCCCCGCGCACCACGAACTGCTCGGAGCGGACGAGCACGATGTCCCGCTGCGGTCGCTGGCGACGCCCGCCCGGCCTCCTCCTCCACCCCCTGCGCCCAGCAGCCCGGGGCTGCGGCCGGTGCGCCCGTCCCGCGCTTCCTCGCGTCGGCTCGGCCTGTTCTTCAAGGTGTTTTTCGGCGACATGAGCATCTGGGCGGTGCTCTCCGGCGTGCTCACCTACGAGGTGATTCGGCAGGGTCTCCATCCGCAGCACGCCATCGCCGGCGCCACCGCAGGCCTCATCGTCGCCATCGCCGTCTCGGTCGGCCTCAAGCAGATCGCCAACCGCATCGTGCGCCTGAACCGCAGCGCCCTCGAGATCAGCCGCGGAGATCTCTCCAAGGCGTTGCCCAGCGAGAAGCCCTCGTTCCTCGGCGTGGACGAGGTGGACGAGCTGACGGTCGCGATCTCGCACATGCAGGAGAACCTGCGCGACCTGGTCCGGCACATCCAGAACACCAGCCGCGCCGTGGCCGACTCGGCGGACGAGATGCAGGTCTCCACCGGCAACGTGACCGCCTCCGCCGAAGAGATCAAGGAGTCGATGGACCGCATCGCCAAGGGTGCGGAGGAACAGCTGCGACTGGTGGAGCGGGCCAGCGGCTTGATCAACGGAATCGCCACCTCCATCAAGTCCAGCGCGAATACCGCTCAGGCGGCGGCCGAAGTGGCCACGGCGACTTCCACGGCGGCGCAGGCCGGCGGAGCGGCCGCCCAGCTCGCCGCGGAGAAGATCAAGAAGGTCTTTGCCGAGATCGAGGCCGCGTCGGAGACCGTCTTCGCCTTCGGCGAGAAGACGCAGGAGATCAGCAAGATCGTCGTCGCCATCACCGGCGTGGCGCAGCAGACCAACCTCCTCGCCCTCAATGCAGCCATCGAGGCAGCCCGCGCCGGCGAATACGGCCGCGGCTTTGCCGTCGTGGCCGACGAGGTCCGGAAGCTGGCGGAGTCCGCCGGGCGATCCGCCGAGCAGATCAGCCGGCTCGCCCAGGAGATCAGCCAGCGCAGCCAGCACGCCGTCGCCGCGATGAAGGAAGGCATCGACGAGCTGGGACAAGGCCGCGAGGACCTCGCGCAGATCATCCTCTCCCTCGACGAGATCGTCCACGCCACGCAGGAAGGGACCGAGCGCGTCACCGCCATCTCCCAGGCCGCCAAGGAACAGCTGGCGGGCTCCGAGGAGATGGTGAAGGCCATCCGCGAGATCCGCGAAGTGGCTTCCTCCAACGCCAAGAGCACGGAGGAGGTGTCGCGCGCCATCCGCGAGCAGGCGGTGGTGACCGCCTCCATCGCCTCCGCCTCGCAGGAGCTGACCAACCTTTCCGTCGAGCTGCAGAGCGTCGTCTCGCGGTTCAGGCTGGAGTGAACCGATGCCGCGCGCCGTCATCTGCCTGCATGGAGGCAACCGATACGCGCTCCCGCTCTCCGCGGTGCGGCGCGTGACGGAGATGACGTTCGTCTCCCGCGTTCCTCGCGCGCCCCCGGCGCTCCTCGGGGTGATGAGCCAGCAGGGACGCGTGGCTGCCCTGATCGATCTCGGCCCGCTCGTCGGTTTGCGCGCGCGCCCGGCGCGCCCCGAGGGCAAGGTGGTGATGCTGCAGCGGGCGAGAGGCGACGTCGGTCTCTACGTGTCGGAAGTGGCCGGGATCGACGAGATCCCCGCCGAAGCACGCGAGCTGAAGGAGCCGGCGGGGGCGGCGCTCGCGCAGGTGGATTCCGCCGACGGTCCCGTGAAGCTGATCGATCCCGAGCAGCTGCAGCGGGCCATCGACAACCTGGTGGAGGCGTAACGATGCCCCAGAGGCGAGTGCTGATCGTCGACGACGCGCTGTTCATGCGCAATACGCTGCGCGACATCTTCGCCGGCGCCGGCTTTGCCGTCGCGGGTGAGGCGGACGACGGCGTCCAGGCCGTCAACCTCTTCCGCGACCTGAAGCCCGACCTCGTCACCATGGACATCGTGATGCCCTACAAGTCGGGCATCGACGCGACGCGCGAGATCGTCCAGCTCGATCCCAACGCGGTGGTGATCATGTGCTCCGCGCTCGGACAGGAGTCGCTGGTCATGGAGGCCATCGAGGCCGGGGCGACGGACTTCATCGTCAAGCCGTTCCGGGGGGAGGACGTGCTGGCGGTCGTGAAGAAGGTGCTCGGCGAGTAGGTCCCCTCATGGCGGAGACCCCCCACAAGTACCTGCACGCTTTCATCGCGGAAGCGACCGAGCAACTCGAGCAGCTCGCTTCCGAGCTGGTGCGCATCGAGCAGGAGTCGCCGGGCGGAGCGCTCTGGGATTCCATCTTCCGGCGCGTGCATTCGGTGAAAGGGAGCGCCGCAACCATCGGCCTCTCCGCCATCGTCGACATCGCGCACGCGGCGGAGACGCTGATCGGCAAGCTCAAGGCGCGCAACGCGAAACCGGAGCGCAGCCACGTCGATCTGCTGCTCCAGGCGACCGACGGCCTCGTCCAGGAGGTGCAGCACGCGTCGGGAACGGCGCAAGGCCCGCGCGAGGGCGAGAAGGCGCCCGCCGCGATCGCCGCAAGGCTCTCGGCGGCGTCGGCCGCGCTGCCCGATGCGTTTCCCCTCGCGGCGGTGCCGAAGGTGGCGAAGAAGGTGGTCGCCGATCCTTCGCTCCCCAGGCTGGACGTCGCGTTCGCGCTGTCCAAGGCGTGCCAGGCGCCGGGCGCGCGAAGCCTGATCGTGCAGCGGAAGCTGAAAGCGCTGGGGGTGCTCCTGGAGATGGACCCGCAGCCGACGGCGCTGATGCAGAAAAAGGGCGGCGTGCGGGTCACCGCGCTGCTCGCCACGGCGCGTCCGGTCGAGCAGGTCCGCGCGGCTTTCGACGGGATTCCGGAAGTGGAAGACGTCGAGGTGCGCCTCGCGCCAGCGCCGACGGCCAGCGGACCCCAGCCCGTGGAGCCGCAGCCGGGCGGCGCGGTGCGAATGGTCACGGATGCGCCGATGCCCGACGACGGGAGGACGGACGCGACGGTCCGCGTCCGTGCCCAGGCGCTCGATCAGCTTCTCGACCAGGCGGCGGAGGTGCTGCACGGCATCGCCAGACTCCGCGAAGCCGCCCGGAAGCTGCCCGAGAACGCTTCCGGACAGTTCGAGGCCGAGATCGATCGGCTGCGCCGGAACGCCCGCGACCTGCATGGCCGCGTGATGAACGCACGCCTGACCCCGTTCTCCTCCCTCACGGAGCGTCTTCCACGTGCCGTTCGCGATCTGGCGCACCGGTTGGGCAAGGAAGTGGAGCTCGAAGTGCAGGGCGGGGAGGTCGAGCTCGATCGCACCGTGATCGAGGCGCTGGCGGACCCGCTCACGCACCTCGTCCGCAACGCCGTCGATCACGGTCTGGAGACCAGCGCCCAGCGCATCTCGATGGGGAAGTCGCTGCGCGGCCTGCTGGTGCTGTGCGCGCGCCGCGAGCGCGACAAGGTCCTGGTGGAGGTCAGCGACGACGGCGCGGGCTTCGACGCGGAGCGGCTACGCCAGCGCGCCATCGACATGGGAACGCTCTCGCCGGACAAGGTGGGCGAGATCACCGAGCAGCAGAGTTACGAGCTGGCATTCTTGCCCGGCCTCTCGACGCGCGAGGAAGCAACGGATCTCTCCGGCCGGGGTGTGGGCCTCGACGCCGTGAAGGCCGCGGTGGAAGGCCTGGGCGGCAAGATCGGGCTGCGCTCGGCGCCGGGAAAGGGCTCGCGGTTCACCCTCGAGCTCCCCCTCAGCGTCTCCATGGCGAATCTTCTTCTCGTGCAGGTGGGAGGCGAGCTGTACGGGTTGCCGATGAGCCGCGTCGTTGCCACCACCGAGTACGATCTCTCCGCGCGCGGAGGAGAGGGGTTCGAGGCGAGGTCGCTGGCGGTGATGGGACAGCTCGTGCGTGCGTACTCGCTGGCGAAACTTTTCGGGCTACCGTCGCTCGCGCCTCCCGGGCCCCGGCCGTTCGCGGTGCTGGAAGTCGACGGCATCACCTTCGCGCTCTCGGTCGACCGGCTGGTCGGCCAGGAAGAAGCGGTGCTGAAGCCGCTCTTTGCGCCGATCGATCGGATCAAGGGGCTCGCCGGAACCACCGTCCTCGGAAACGGCCGGCCGCTGCTGGTGCTCGATCCCCGCGGGCTGCACGAGCTGGCGGAAGCTTCCCAGCGGATGCGGGGGGCGGCCTGATGCAGCAGCGCAAGCCCGTCACTCCGCTGGAGCTCACGCCGCAGCAGATCGAGGCGCTGCGGCAGCTCGCCCAGTTCGGCTCCGCGGATGCCGCGCGATCGCTCGGGCGACTGCTGGGGACGTTCGTGGAGGCGGTGCAGCCCCGCGCCCAGGTGGCGCCGAAGGGGGCGGTGCAGCGGGTGCTGCAGCCCGACGGCGCGGCCTTCTCGGTCCACTTCGAGGTCGACGGCGGCGCTCGCCTGCGCTGGATGATGCACGTGACGGAGGAGGGAGCGACGTTGATGGGCGGGCTGCTCCTGGGCGCTCCCGGAGGCGCCCTGCAGCAGCCCACGCTGTACACAAGCGCGCTGGCGGAGATGTCGAACATCGTGGTGTCGAGCTACGTGGGAGGCGTCGCGGCGGCGGTCGGGCTCACCCTGGTTCCGTCCATCCCTCACGTCGGCGGGGGCACGCTCGCCGAGACCATGGAGGCGGCGTTCGGGGATCTCGACTCCTCGCTGCTACTGGTGACCGATCTTCGTCTTCCGGGCGTCCGGTACGCCGGCCGCATCGTCGCCGCTCCTGTCGACGAATCGCTCTCGCGCCTGCTCTCGATGCTCGGCGTCGTGTGATAGATCGCCCGCGATGGACGCGCGGGCGCTGCGTGACTTTCTCGAGCGGGTCAAATCGGGCGAGCTGGCGGTAGAGGACGCCGCTCGCCTCCTGACGGAGCTTCCCGTCCAGCAGATCTCCGACTTCGCGCAGCTCGACGGCGAGCGCGCGCTCCGCATGGGCGTGCCGGAGGTGATCTTCGGCGAGCGGAAGCGGCCCGAGCAGATCGGCGCGCTCGTCGAGCGGCTGGTCACGCTCGGCCAGGCCGTTCTGGTCACGCGCATGGCGCCGGAGGCCGAGGCGGCGGCGCTCGCGGCTGCTCCCCGGGGCCGCTACGACCCGGTCTCGCGCACGTTCACGGCCCCTCCGGCCGCCGGGATTCCGCCGCGGGAAGGTCTGGTCGCCGTGGTCTGCGCCGGCACCACCGACATCCCGGTGGCGGAAGAGGCATGCGCGACCGCCCACGTCGTCGGAGCGCAGGTCGAGCGCGTCTATGACGTCGGCATCTCCGGCCTGCACCGCCTGCTGCGGCGGGCGCCGGCGCTGCGCGAGGCCGATGCGCTCGTCGTCTGCGCCGGGATGGAAGGCGCGCTGCCGTCGGTCGTCGGGGGGCTGGTAGCGCGTCCCGTGATCGCCGTCCCGACCAGCGTCGGCTATGGCGCCTCCCTGGGTGGAATCGCGGCTCTCCTGGCGATGCTGAACTCCTGCGCCGCAAACGTCACGGTGGTGAACATCGACAATGGCTTCGGCGCCGGCTTCGTGGCCGCGCTGATCGCGCGCCAGTCGCACGCCGTGCGGGACGCCAGAGACCGCCGGCAGGAGGCGCGGCCGCGATGAGCACCCTCGTCCTCGAGCCTGTCGGCGGGATCGCCGGCGACATGATGATCGGCGCCCTGCTGCACCTCGGCGCGCCTCGGGCGGCGCTCGACGACGGTCTGCGGCGTCTCGCTCTTCCCGGCGTCTCCGTCGATGCGCGCGAAGTGGAGATCGCCGGAATCCGCGCGCTCCACGTCGACGTCCGCGCACCACGCGATCGGCACACCCACCGCCCGTGGCGGGAGATCCGCGATCTCCTCTCCCGCGCGCACCTTCCCTCCCGGGCCGCCGGCATGGCGCAGGCCGCCTTCGAGGTGCTCGTCAAGGCGGAAGCGCGCATCCACGGGATCGCGCCCGAGGAGGTCGAGTTCCACGAGGTCGGCGCCGTCGACTCGATCGTCGACGTGGTCGGCAGCGCGGCGCTGATCGAGGCGCTCGCGCCGCGGCGGATTCTCGCCCTGCCTCCGCCTTCCGGCGGCGGAACGATCCCTGCCGCTCATGGCGTCATTCCCGTTCCCTCGCCCGCCACGCTCGAGGTCCTGCGCGGACGGACGGTGCGTCCCAGCGGCCCGGGTGAGCGGACCACGCCCACCGGTGCGGCGCTGCTCGCCGCCTGGAGCGAGGAGTCGCTCGCGATCCCGGAGCTGACCATCGACCATATCGGGTATGGCGCCGGCACCAGGAGGTGGGAAGACGCCCCGAACCTGTTGCGCGCGCTCCTCGGGCGGTCCACGGTCCCCTCGGATGCGGTGTGGGTGCTGGAAGCGAACCTCGACGACCTTTCGCCGCAGCTGCTGGCGGCGGCCCTCGATTCCATCCTTGCCGCCGGCGCACTCGACGCCTGGATTGCCCCTGTGACGATGAAGAAGGGGCGGCCGGGACACCTTTTCGGCGCGATCTGCGACGACACACGCCGGAGCGCCGTCGAAACCGAGATGTTCAGGCAGACCAGCACCCTCGGGGTTCGGGCGACGCGCGTCGAGCGCCGCGTGCTCGACCGGGAGCTCATCGAGGTCGAGACCGCGTACGGAAAAGTGCGCGTCAAGGTAGGACGGCTCGGGGGAACGATCGCCAACGTGGCACCGGAGTTCGAGGACTGCAGGCAGGCAGCCGAGCGCTTGGGCGTCGCGGTGAAGGAGGTGATGGCGGCGGCTCTCTCGGCATTTCGTGGAGCACGCTGACTCGCGGTAGAGTTTCCGGCCGGGGGACGAGAGAACGACCCGTTGCCGGAGCATCGCAGATTCCGCATTGCATTGATCGGTCCCGCGGCCCAGGCGCTTGCAGCGCAGATGGTTGCGGCCGGATTCGACCTGGCCGACGGTGGCGCGGCGGTCGTCGACGTCGAAGGCGCGCAGGAAGCGATCGCCGACGTTCGCCACCGCTACGCTCCAGTCGTGGGGGTCCTGAGCGGTGACGCTCCGCTTTCCGCGGGGGCGAGCGCACTCGACGCGCTGGTGCGGCTTCCCTACGGCGCGACGGATCTTCCGCCGCTCCTGCGGACGCTGATCCGTGCCGCGGACGATCGCGGCGAGCTGTCGCAACTGCGCCGGTACGAGGATTTCTTCAGCCACATCAACGACGGCATGGCGGTGCTCGATGAGCAGGGCCGCGTCCTGACGGTCAATCCGGCAGGCTGCTCGATCCTCGGCCTCCATGGCGAGGAGGCCCGTGGGTTGCCCCTGCCCGAGTTGGTGGCGAAGGAGAGCGCGATGGAAGCGACCCTGCTCTGGCGGGAGCTGGCTGGCGGCGGCCGCGTGCTCTCCGCCGACCTGCGCGTGCAGACCAGGGACGGGCGCCCCCTGACGTTGTCGGTATCCGCCGGGCCCCTGCGGTCGCAGAATGGCCACGCCATCCTCACCTTCCGCGACGTCTCCGAGCGCCGCGAGCTGGAGAGCGAGCTGCGCCAGACCAAGGAGTTTCTCGAGCGGCTCATTCACGCCACCTCCGATGGCATCGTCGCCGCCGACCTGCAGGGAACGCTCCTCCTGTTCAACAAGGGCGCGGAGCGGATGACGGGCTTCCCCGCCGGGGCGCTGGTGGGGAAGTCGAACATCCGCGAGCTCTATCCGCCGGGGTTGGCGGAAGAGATGATGCGCCGGCTTCGGGAGGCGCGGGCGGCAGGCGAGGAGTTCGGTCGCGTGCGCTGCGAGATCGTCGCCCGCAGCGGCGAAGTGATCCCCGTCGACTTGTCCGCAGCCATCGTCACCGAGGACGGCCGCGATACCGCCACCGTCGGCGTGTTCCGCGATCTGAGAGAGGAGCTGCGGCGCGAGTCGGAGCTGCGCAAGACGCGCGAGCGGCTGGAGGAGGCCGAAAAGGCGGCGGTCGTTTCAGAGCTCGCCGGCGCCGCTGCGCACGAGCTCAACCAGCCGCTCACGAGCGTCCTCGGATTTTCCGAGCTGCTGTTCCGGCGCACGCGCGAGCACGAAAAAGGCCGGGAAGAGCTGGCTGCCATCCTCCGCGAAGCGGAGCGGATGGCGCAGATCGTGAAAAAGATCGGCAGGATTACGCGGTACGAAACCACCGCCTACGTGGGAAAGACGCGGATCGTCGATCTCGATCGGGCGTCGAATCCGCCAGCGGTCGTCATCCGCGACAAGCCGTAGGTGCGTCGTCGCTCATCGCGGCACTGCAAGGAGTGCATAGCCGCCGACGCTCGGCAGGATGGTCGAGACCGAGAAGCCCGAGGGGTTGAGCGTGATCCTCTCGCCGTCCCGGCCGCCGCTGCGCTCCGGCGCGAACCAATAGCCCGAGCGGCCGCCGCCGGCCGCTTGCCCGGCGATGCTCACCTGCACGCCCTGCGCGGGGACGAAGGCGGCATCCTGAAGATCGAGGTTGACGAAGTGCACGTCCAGCTTCCGCTCCGGATCGAGATACGCGCGCGAGAAGAGCCTGCCGCGGCCGCTGATGGTGACCTGCGGGCGGGCGCGGGTCGACAGCTCCCGCAACGCGCGGGTCAGCGCTGCGTCCTGGGCGCCCTCGTCGAGCGCGAACACGCGTCCTTCGCCGACGCGCTCGAGGCCTGACTTCACTTCGGGGAAGAGCGGGTCGCCGGTGCGGCCTTCCTCGTCGATCGGCGTGCACTTGCCGACCATCAATAGATCCCCGCCTGCTTCGACGTATCGGCGCGCTGCCACTGCGTCCGACGCGGGCAGCGCGGTCGCGCCAGCCAGCACCAGAAGCCGCGCGCGGATGCCGCCCGAAAGATCGAGTCGGACGACGGGCTGGAGCTGCGCCCGCGCCAGCGCGGCGACGGCGGCTGCCGCCGCGCGCTCATGTCCGCCGTCCGCCCAATGGTCGCAGCGCGGCGAGAGCAGCACCTCGACGTCGAGGAGCGCGACGCTCGGGCGGTAGCGCTCGCGGACCAGGCCGAGAAACTGCCGATGCGCCGCGAGAGCCTCCCGCGCCTGCGGCGGCGCGTCGTCGCCGAGCAACAGATCGGCGTCGCACGCCGTCGCCAGCCCGGCAAAGAGCTGCACTTGCGCCGCGCTGGCCCCCGCAGGAAGAACGGCGACGGCCGGCCTCAGCCCGAGAGCGGCCCGCGCCGCAAGCAGCGGAAGCAACGCGGCGAACGGGTCGAGCGAGGGGAGGTCGAAGACGAGCCCGTCCAGGTGGCGGCAGAGCTCGAGCGCGAGCGGAGACAGCGTTCCCGCCCGCCCGAGGACCGCCACCTCCACGCTGCGCTGGCGGCGCGCTTCGTCGCGGGCGCGAAGAATGGACCTCTTGGCCGCCTCGACCGACTCGAGAAGACGCAGCGCCTGCTTCTGGCGCGCGAACGGGCGCTCGCGCCGCGGCAGCGTGGAGGAGCGCATTTCCTCGAGCGCGTCGAAGGGCTCGAGGTGATCGCCGTAGGCCTCGCGCAGGTACTCGACGAGCGCGAGCTCGCAGCTGCGGCAGTAGCCGGCGCCCTCAGGCCCGAGGCGGTACCAGCGATCGAGGCCTTCGAGAAGGACCGCTTCTCCCGCGAGCGCGGCGCGCGCCGCGAGTGCGCCCGCGGCGTCGCGTCCTTCGAGAGAAGAGGCACAGCGGACCGCTGCCGGCGCGCCGTCGAGCGCCCGACACCGGTCGGTTTCGCCCGTGGGCACGCCGACGTCGGCGCCGATCACCCAGGGGACCTGGCGAGTCTGCGGAGCGGGAGCCTCCGTCCCGGCCTCCAGCGCGGGGACCGGCGCCGCAGCGGGCAGCGCGCCCTTTTCCGGAACTCCCGGCGCTCCCGGCTCGACCGGCGGCGGGAGCGGGACGCCCGCCGGGGGCGTGACCTGCGCGGCAACCCGGATGGGAACGAGAATCGCTTCGCTTCCCGCCGCTTTCGCCTCCCCGCCCTGTTCAAGTCCGGACAGCGCGACGTGCCGCGTTCTCGGGAAGGTGACCTCGCGCGCCATCGGAGTGCGGAACCTAGCACGGCGCAATGGCCCGGTCCCTGCTTCCGCGGTGGCGGCGGCAGCGGCGCCGGGAAGCAGCAGCAAGCGCCCGATTGCCGATTCGGTGAGCGGCACCCAGATTGCTGAACGGGCCAGTGGCCCGGTTCGAGGGAGGCGGGGGGGCCCCGCGGTCCCGGCCGGTTTTGAACTCTTTTCCTGCAGAGGACGGAAACGAATGAGCCCGATTTTCGAGACGGTCGCGCAGCACTGGAAGGGCGGCGGCTTCGGCATGTACCCGATCGCGATCTGCCTCGTCTTCGCGGTCGCGGTGATCATCGACCGCATCCAGGTTCTCTTCTTCTCCGCCAGCGTCGACAAGGACCAGTTCTTGCGCGGCCTGAAGACGCACATCTTCAACGGCGACCTGGACAAGGCGATCAGCTACACGGCCGGCCAGAAGACGACGCCCCTGACCAACATCGTCAAGGCGGGACTCATCAACGTCCCCAAGGGAGAGGACGAGGTGCAGGCCGCGATGGACGAGGCTTCGCTGCGGGAGATGCCCCGCATCGAGAAGCGCACCGGCTATCTGGCGATGATCGGCAACGTCGCCACCCTGGTCGGCTTGCTCGGCACCATCATCGGCCTGATCCAGTGCTTCGCCGGCGTCGCCGGTGTGGACGCCAGCGAGAAGGCCCGCGTCCTCTCCGACGGCATCGCGGAGGCGATGAACTGCACGGCGTTCGGCCTCATCGTCGCCATCCCCTCGCTGGTGGCGTTCTCGCTGCTGCAGGGGCGGACCCAGCACATGATCG
The DNA here is from genome assembly GCA_005879535.1 of Deltaproteobacteria bacterium. Lineage (NCBI taxonomy): Bacteria > Pseudomonadati > Myxococcota > Myxococcia > Deltaproteobacteria bacterium. The sequence continues at coordinate 32,045 of VBKI01000075.1, forward strand.
ACGACATCAACGAGACGTCGGTCGGCGTGCTGAACCTGATCGTGGCCAACAAGGACAAGATGCGGATCCCCGCCAACCTGCCCCAGCAGTAACCGGACGGCGAGGAGAGAACGATCATGGCTGGCGCGGCTCCGCAGGAACATACCGGGAAAGGCGGAAAGAAGGCGCTGGACGCCGAGCTGAACCTCGTGCCGTTCATCGACCTGCTCTCCTGCTGCATCAGCTTCCTCCTGATCACCGCGGTGTGGACACAGATCGCGGGCCTCCAGGTGGCGAGCAGCGGCGGTCCGCCGGATCCACAGGCGAAGCAGGAGAGCACCATCGACGTGCGGCTGCTCCTGAACGACAAGGGCTACCAGCTCATCATGGCCGGAGCGATTCTCGACATTCCCAAGCAGAACGGGGTCTTCGATCGCAAGACGCTCGCCGAGAAGCTGAAGACGCTGAAGTCGAGCCTGCCAGACCAAAGCGCCATCACCGTGCAGCCCGAGGATTCGGTCGCGTACGCCGACCTGGTCGAGACCGTGGACACCGCGATGGGCGAACAGCTGCGCAACGTGACCGTTGCGCCGGCGAACTAGGGGGGCGCAATGGCCATCGTCACGCCGGGGAAGCGGCCCTGCGATCGGATCGCCCAGAGCAAGGTCCTGGAAAAGAAGTTCAACCGCGGCAAGCGCGGCGTCTACGCCGGTCTCACGCTGACCTCGCTGGTGGACGTGATGACCATCATCGTCATCTTCCTCCTGATGAACTTCAGTGCGAACGGCGAAGTGCTCTACATGAGCAAGGACATCAAACTGCCCGACGCGTACCACGGCTCCCAGCTCGACCGCGCGCCGGTCATCTCCGTCTCCCCCGAAGCGGTCACGTTCGACGGCAGGATGCTGCTCAACACCGCGGACCTGGCGAAGGGTGACGCGGTCAACGTGCCCGAGCTCGAGGACGCGCTGCGCGACGAGAAGCGCCGCTACGAGACCGTCCACCAGAACGACCCGGATCATCCCTTCCGGGGGCTGATCAATGTCCAGGCGGACAAGCAGATCCCGTTCAAGGTGATCAAGCGGGTGATGTTCGCGTGCAACCAGAGCGGGTTCGGGAACATCAACTTCGCCGCGCTCTCGCGCGAAGCGGGTCCGGCCAAGACGGTCACGGCCAGCAGGTAGCCGACCGCTCAGTCTTCAAGCGCGCGGAGATTTTGGGGCTTGCCGATCCCGCCAAAGGAACCTCCGCGTCCTCTGCGTTCTCCGCGGCAAGGTTTTTGGCCTTGGCATGCGCCGTTGGGCTTTACAGGCGCGGCGGATCACTCTATTTTTCGCCGCCCCGAAAAACCGGGAGTCCCGCGCCCCCATGCAGAATATCGTCCGCCGTTTTGCCCTGCCCGTCCTGGCCGTCCTCGCGCTTCCGTTCGCTGCCCGCGCCGACGAGGCGAAGCTGATCCTTCCCGATCTGGGGAGCGTCGGCTTTCTCGGGATGTCGGGACGCAGCCTGCTGGAGATCGGACTCGTGATCTGCGCGCTCGGCCTGATCTTCGGCATCGTCATCTTTGCCCAGCTCAAGCGATTGCCGGTCCACCGGGCGATGCTCGAGGTCTCCGAGCTGATCTACGAGACCTGCAAGACGTACCTCGTCACCCAGGGCAAGTTCATCCTCATCCTGGAGACCTTCATCGGCGTGATCATGGTGATCTATTTCGGCTGGCTCCGGCATTTCGAGGCGGCCAAGGTGATCACCATCATCATCTTCAGCCTGCTCGGAATCGGCGGCAGCTACGGAGTTGCCTGGTTCGGCATCCGCGTCAACACCTTCGCCAACTCGCGCACCGCCTTCGCCGCCCTGCGCGGAAAGCCATTCCCGACGTACGTCATTCCGCTGAAGGCGGGCATGTCCATCGGCACGATGCTGATCAGCATCGAGCTCCTGATGATGCTCTGCATCCTCCTCTTCGTGCCGGTGGACTACGCGGGGCCCTGCTTCATCGGATTCGCCATCGGCGAATCGCTTGGCGCCTCCGCGCTGCGCATCGCCGGCGGGATCTTCACCAAGATCGCCGACATCGGCAGCGATCTGATGAAGATCGTCTTCAACATCAAGGAGGACGACGCGCGCAACCCTGGCGTGATCGCCGACTGCACCGGGGACAACGCCGGCGACTCGGTGGGTCCCTCGGCCGACGGATTCGAGACCTACGGCGTCACCGGAGTAGCGCTGATCAGCTTCATCCTGCTCGCGGTGCCCGAGCCGCGGGTGCAGGTGCAGCTCCTGGTCTGGATCTTCGCGATGCGGATCATGATGATCGTCGCTTCCGTCGGATCGTACCTGATCAACGAGACGATCCAGCGCGGCCGGTACGCCCACGCCGACCGGATGAACTTCGAGGCGCCCCTCACCTTCCTGGTCTGGCTCACCTCGCTGGTCTCCGTCGCGCTGACCTTCGTCGTCAGCTGGCTCCTGATCCCGAATCTCGGCGGTGACACCACCATGTGGTGGAAGCTTTCGCTCATCATCACGGCGGGAACGCTCGCCGGCGCGATCATCCCCGAGGTCGTGAAGGCATTCACCTCGACCGAGTCCAGCCACGTCCGCGAGGTGGTGACCGCCTCGCGCGAGGGAGGAGCCTCGCTCAACGTCCTCTCCGGGCTGACCGCCGGCAACTTCAGCGCTTACTGGATGGGGATCGTCATCGTCTCCCTGATGGGCATCGGCTTCTTCGTTTCCGCCCAGGGCCTCGGCCAGATGATGCTCGCGCCCGCCGTGTTCGCCTTCGGCCTGGTCGCCTTCGGCTTCCTGGGGATGGGCCCGGTGACCATCGCAGTCGACAGCTATGGACCAGTGACGGACAACGCGCAGTCCGTCTACGAGCTCTCACTGATCGAGCAGATCCCCGGCCTCGAGGCCGAGGTGAAGCGGGACTTCGGGTTCGATCTCTCCTTCGACAAGGCCAAGCACTTCCTGGAGGAGAACGACGGCGCCGGGAACACCTTCAAGGCCACCGCGAAGCCGGTGCTGATCGGGACCGCGGTGGTAGGCGCGACGACGATGATCTTCTCGATCATCATGGTCCTCACCGACGGGTTGCGGACGAACATGCAGTACCTGACCATGTTGCACGCACCCTTTCTCCTCGGCCTGGTCACCGGCGGCGCCGTCATCTACTGGTTCACCGGCGCGTCCATCCAGGCCGTCTCCACCGGCGCCTACCGCGCGGTGGAGTTCATCAAGGCGAACATCAAGCTCGAAGGAGCCACCAAGGCCTCGATCTCCGACTCCAAGAAAGTGGTCGAGATCTGCACCCAGTACGCGCAGCGCGGCATGTGGAACATCTTCCTGGTCGTCTTCTTCTCCACCCTCGCCTTCGCCTGCCTCGAGAGCTACTTCTTCATCGGTTACCTGATCTCCATTGCCCTGTTCGGCCTCTACCAGGCCATCTTCATGGCGAACGCCGGCGGCGCCTGGGACAACGCGAAGAAGGTGGTGGAGGTAGAGCTGAAGGCGAAGGGGACGCCGCTGCATGCCGCATCGGTGGTGGGCGATACGGTGGGCGACCCGTTCAAGGATACCTCCAGCGTGGCGATGAACCCGATCATCAAGTTCACCACCTTGTTCGGGTTGCTCGCCGTCGAGCTCGCGACCGAAATGCAGACGGGTACGCGCCTGGTGCTGGCAGCGATCTTCTTCGCGCTCTCGGTGGTGTTCGTCTGGCGCAGCTTCTACGGCATGCGCATCCAGAGCGCGGTCCGCGCCACCCAGACGACGCGAGCGGCCGCCCGCGCCGCCTGAAACGGTGTAGGCTCGCCCGCCATGGACGACGCGGAGCGCGTCCGGCGCACCCTGACGAACCTTCCCATCTTTCCCTTGCCGGGCGCGGTCCTGCTGCCCCATGCGCTGGTGCCGCTGCACATCTTCGAGCCGCGGTACCGCAAGATGACGCGCGACTGCGACGAGGGCCTGCGCGTGCTCGCATTGGCGAACATTCCCGACGACCGGGCCGCTGCCGAGCGGCCGGCGCGGGTATTGCCGGTCATCGGGGTAGGCATCCTCGC
>VBKI01000076.1 GCA_005879535.1 Deltaproteobacteria bacterium
CGCTGTTTTCCTCGCGGTCGAGTCCCAGCGCGGGGCAGATGGCGGCCGATCTGAAGCAGCTCGTGCTCGCCCTCTCGGCCGCGCTGCGGAACGAGGAGACCCAGGCGCTCGCCCAGCTTGTGGCGCGCGCGGCGGATCCCGGCGACCTCGCCGACCTGGTGGCGGGAGCGTTGATCTCCAACCCGCGGGAACGTCAGGCCGTGCTCGAGGCCGTCGAGTTAGAGCCCCGTCTCGAGCTCGCCGCGCAGGCCGCCGCGGCCGCGCTGGCGCGCACCGCCTCCAATGCGGAAGTCCCCAATTGATGCGGATCGGCCTCCCGCTCCTGCTCTTGCTCGCCGCCTGCCCCGAACAGTCGGGGCTGCAGTGTCCGCGCAACACCAGCCTGGTCGGCGACTACGCGCTGACGTTCACCGCGGACCACGATGGCGGCGAATGCATCGCGCAAACCGATGCCGGTCCGGTTCCGCTGGCGCTCAACGACGCGGGCGTGAAGGGCTCGACGCTTTGC
>VBKI01000077.1:0-57105 GCA_005879535.1 Deltaproteobacteria bacterium
CCCGGATTCGAACCGGGGAATGAGGGATTTGCAGTCCCTTGCCTTACCAACTTGGCGACGGTGCCGGAACGGCGGGGACCGAGCGAGTAGCGCGAGTTTCCGGCGCCGTCAAGGCGACTTCTGCACGACCTTGGGCCGCCGCGGCACCACCAGGCCGCGGGACAGGCGGCGCAAGACGCGGCGGAGCTGGCGGCGCTTGTAGCGGGAGTGCGAGTTCTCGCCGCGCTCGTTGTCGACGGCGGTGTCGCGGTCGACGAGCTGCAGCTCCACCATGCAGAAGACGATGCGGCCGTCGCCGGCATCCACCGCCCGCTCCGGCAGTCGCACCGGCAGCTCGGCAACGAAGTTCAGCACCTTGTAAGAGTCGCCGGAGAACTCGTTCTGCTGTGGCTCCTCCTGCTCTTCGTCCTGGAAGCCGACCTGGAGCTGGGGCGCGAGCGGCTTCAGCGAGGGCCAGTCGCGAACCAGCTCTTTGAAGCAGATGAGCGTGTTCTGCGTCTGCCCGGGAACGACGAAGTTGAACGGGATGAGCAGATCGCAGAGTCGGACCAGCACGGGCAGGACGTGGTCGCGGTCGGCCGTCTCCACCCGGTAGCGGACGCGATCGTAAATCTGCGCCGCCAGCGTCTCCTTCTTCGCCAGGAGCTTGGTGATCAGGCTGTGACGCGTCTTGACGCTGCCGGCGGCGGCAACCACGGGAAAGCCTTCGCGCCGGAGCTGGGCGATGCAGTGATCGACGCGCTGGGTGACGAGCTGGCAGAGCTCGTCCTCGCTGACGCGGGCGCGGTGGAGCAAGCCGCGCGCCTCGACGTGATGGACGACGTGCATCACTTTCAGCACGAGGCAAGCGATGCGGCGGAGCCGCGAGTCTCCAACGCCGGAGGCGAGAAGGAACAGGTCCTGCACCTGCGCAGGCTGCGCGACCTCTTCCGCCACCACGTAGCGGAAGGTGGTCCGCAGATAGTCGACTGCCTCGTCGAGAATACGTTGCAGGCGGGCCCGATCGAAGGGGTCGCTCGGCTCGAACAGACAAAGGCGGAGGTAATGGTCGACCTCTTCCTTGGTCTGGAAGTGCAGCCTGCGCCAATCGATCACCGATCCGCCGCCCAGGATCAGCCGCATGCGCTCCAGATCTCCGAGCGTCCAGCGATCCGGCAATGGAATGGGAGGCTGCGCGAGCATGCCGGCGGCAGCATGCTGCAACCGCGACCCGGCTACAAGCAACCTTCCGGGGGACCTAGAACGTGCAGCGGAGGGACGGCAGGACTGCCATTCCTACCGCGCTGCGCCATGCGACCGCATTCGCCTCGAGGCCAAGCGTGAACCGCGTCATGAACGGCTGGAAGGTGAGCAATGCGCCACCGAAACCCATCGGCCCGTGCTGGCCATCGCCGGCGACCGGCACACCCCATCCAGCTCCGCCGTGCAGCCAAAGGCCGAACTTCCCGCCCGGATCCAGCCGGGTCACGAGGAGACGCGCTCCGCCGCCGCCGGCGAGTAGCGCATGATCGCCCGGCGTTGCGGGCGGCGCGTTTTCCATTGCGCCGCTCAGCCAGAGCTCGGCAGCGACACGGTCGGCGACCGGATATCCCACTTCCACGCGCACGAGCGGACCGCTTCCCACCCCGGCGCGTCCGCTTTCGCGAAGCAGGACAGGCCCGGCGGAGATGCCGATCCACGGTTGCAGCGCCGCAGCCGCGAGCGCCAGCGCGAGCAGCATCATCGCCTCACCCTCCGGGCGTGAAGATGAAGGGATACGTGACGAAGACTTCGCCGCCGCCCTTCGGAATGGGGAAGCGCCAGGTCCTGATCTTGGAAGCGACGCAGCTCTCCACGGTGCGGTCCCGCAGAGTGGTCTCCTGCGTGTGCGCTTCCGTCACGGCGCCGGTGGGATCGATGGTCCAGGCGGACACCAGCTTTCCGGCGAGGTTCGGCTTGCTGGTGAGCTCCGTCTCGTAACAGGTGCGGATCTGCGCGCGGTGCTCGTGCACGACCTTGCGGATCAGCTCAGGGTCGATGGACCCGACCACTTCCGGCTTGCCGGGGCCGAGCCCGATCTCGCCGTTCTCCTTGCCGCGCAGGCCGCCCTTCCCGTCGCCGTAGTTGGCGAGCCCGCCGCCGATGCCGTTGGTCCCGATGCGCGCGAGGCCGAGGCCCGACCCGTCGCCGCCGCCGCCGCGCCCGCCGAGCGACTTCAGACCCATGCCGCCGTCGCCGTGCGCCTCGCCCGCTTTTGGACCCGTGAGATGGCCCATCGCGTCGCGGGTGCCCTTCTCGAGCGCGACGCCGAACACGTCGCTCTTCCCGTTTCCGCCGCCCAGCGCCTTGAGCAGGCCGGTCTGCGCGATCAGCGCGCGGTCATCCATCTTCCGCTCGGCGCGTGCATCGCGGCGCGGCGCGGTCTTGCTGCCCGCCTCGCCCTCCTGCCCCATGTGCCGTGCCACCGCCTTGCCCGGATCGCGGCGCGCCTGGTTGACCTTCTGTGCGTCGAGGACCCGAGTCTCGTTGGGCTTCGGCGGAGCCGTGCGCACCACCAGCGGCCGCGGCTTGATCAGCTCGGGCTCTCCGGCGCTCACCTTCGGCGGCGGCACGCCGGCGCTCCAGAACTTCATGCCGGTGACCATCAGGATCGCGGCGATGCTCGCGACCAGCACGCCCTTCCAGTCCGTCTGTTCTCCACCGACGCGCGCGACCCCGCTCACCCGGCGGATGCGCAGCGCGAGACTGCCGCTGGAGAGGACCGCGATCGAGCGATGCGGCAGCGGAACCACGAGACCATGCGCGTCGGCCTGGCTCCGGCCGCGGACAAGCAGCTCGGGTCCGCCGAGGACGCGGCCCTCCTCCTCGAGCACCAGTTGCAGCGGCCTCGGCGCGGCGACCGTCCATCCGTTGACGTCGCTGGTGAGGACCACGGCGCGGTCGATGCCTTGGAGCAGCGCCTGGCACCCTGGCGCCGATCCGGCATGGAACTGATCGCCGGGCTGGAGCTGCCAGACGCTGACGCGGGTGTCGCCCCAGAACAGCTCCACTTCGGCGCAGTCGCCGCCGAGAGGCGTGGTGATCGGCGGCAGCGACATCGTCGGCAGCGGAGCCGGCTGCTCCGCGCGCACCGCCACCGCGGCAGACTCGTTCACCGGCGCCGCGGCAGGAGGGAGCACGGGTGGATGCGCCGGCGTCGGGGCGGGCGGCAGCGCGGTGGGCTCGGGCTCGGGTGCGACGGGCTCGATCTCGTCGTGCAGGCCCTGATCGGTGCCGGCCTCCACTTCGAAGGCGCCGTCCTCGCGCACGACCTGGAGCGCGGGCACCTGGGCATGGGACCGCTCGAGGAGCGGTTCTTCCTCGCCGTGGATGAGCTGCAGCCGCGGCCTCGGCTTCTGCGTTCCCGGCAAAGGCAGCGTGCGCGCGTGCAGCTCGACCATGATGCGCAGCTCGCCGATGGAGATCAGGTCGCCGTGGCGCAGCGGAGCGGCGAGGATCGGCTGTCCGTTCAGGTACACCGGGGCGGCGGTGGTAGCGCGAAGCACCGCGCCCATCGCGCCGGTCTCGATCACTGCGTGAGTCGGCGCGACGCTCGAGGATTCGAGGACCAGATCGGCGGACGCGCTGCCGATCCGGATCCGCTCCGTCCGGAAGGCGCGGGAGGTCTTCAGCTTCCCGCCATCGTAGACTTTGAGGACGATGGGAATCATCGCGTCTTCGCCTCAGCGGCCCTGCAGGGGCGCGGCCAGCGCGCGGTCCACGAACGAGCGGCGGACGCGGAGCATGCTGGGCTCCGCGACCTTGCGCGGCGCCTGCACCAGCTCGCCGTCGGGGCGGGTGATGTCGCCGCGAATGTCGTCTTCCCCGAAGTGAAGGATGGTCCTGCGTGGGCGATGGGATCCGGGCTGCCTGCTGTCCGCCTCCCTGGCCGCCGCCGCGCCGGTGGCGACGAGTGCGGCTGCCGCCGCGGCAACAACGACGCTTTTCAGCATTCCCCCTCCCCGCCGACGCCCGGCTACCGCGTTTGCACGACCGATGCCTGCGCGCGCTGCTTGAGCGCCTCCTCGCACCGCTGGACGAGCGCGTGGACGGGGTGTGTCGGAGGCGGCGGTTGGGTACTCAGGCTGAGGAAAAGTTTTGCCTCGGCGAGCGCACCTTGGGCATCGCCGTCGCCATCGAGCTTCAGCCGCGCGAGCTCGAAGTGCGGGTCGGCGGCCCGCGGCGAGAGGGCGACCGCCCGGTCGAGCGCCTCCTTCGCCGCCTGGTTCTGCCTCGCCCCGGCAAGCGCCTGCCCGTACGCGAGAGCGGCGGCATACGAAGAGGGATCGAGGTCCGCCGCGTCCTCGAGCGCGTTCAAGGCGGCGTCCTGCTGGCCGCGCTCGTACAACGCTCGGCCGAGTGCGACCTGCGCGCGCGACCACGCAGGATCGAGCTCGACGGCAGCCTGGAGAGCGGCAAGCTCGGCCGCGGGTTCGCCGGTGACCCGCGCGATCTCCGCCTGGACCAGGAGCGCTTCGGGATCGAGAGGGTCCGCCAGCGCCGCGCGGGATGCGAAGAGCTTCGCCGTGCCGGACTGACCCACGGAGAGCTGCGCGCGCGCCATCGTGCAGAGCGCGCTGGAATCGGTCGGCGCCACCGCGAGCACGGATCTGACCGCCGCCAGCGCGCCGTCCGCGTTCCCCAGGGCCAGCTCGATTCTCGCCTGCAGCAAGCGCGCAGCAGGCTCGCTGGCCAGAGCGGTCGTCGCCGCGACGACGGCGTCGCGCGCGGCTTTTGCGTCACCGCGGGCAGCCGCGAGCGCGCCCGCACGCGCACCCGCCTCGTAGCCAAGAGCGCCCTTCTCCGACGCTGCGGCGCGATATGCCTCCTCGGCCTCGATCCCGCGGCCCGCGCGATCGAGGGCGACGGCGAGATCGAACTGCGCCGGTGGCAGGTGCAGCGCCTGCACGAGAGCCTGGAACTTCTCCACCGCCTGTGGCGGCGTCGCGCGCGCGGCAGCCGCGACGGTCTCGCTCATCAGGCGCTTCGGCCGCTCCCCAGCCACGGTGCGCGCGTCGACGAGCTCCGGAATGTCGACGACCGGCGATGCGGCCACGCTGAGCTGGACGCGCTCGGCCGGCTTCACGGACATCTTGTCGAGCAGCGTCGCCACGCGCAGCGCGCAGGGTCCGGTGACGCCGAGCTCGCGCGCCTTCGCCTCCGCGCTCTTCAACGTCTCGCGAGCCTCGCCGTAGAGCGGTTCTGCTCTCTCCGACAGCGCCGCGCGATACAGCTTTCGCTGTTCGCCATTGAGCCCGGGTGGAAACGGGCTGGTCGCGATGGCCTGGCCGAGCAGCATCTGCGCTTCGCCGAGTTGGGCGAGCGCGCACACCGCCGGCTCCGCCTGCCGCATCGCGACGGTCTCCTCGGCGCGGCGCTTGACCGCCTGCAGCAAGGCGATCTTGCGGTTCAGCGTGGCCATCAGCGGCGGCCGGATTTCCTGCTTGCGGAAGCTTTCGAAAGCGCCCGCTCCCAGCTCGAAGTGCGCGTCGGCGGCCGCCGCCAGCGCATCGAGCGGGAGCTTCTCGCGTCCCTTCGGCCCCAGCGCGCGGTACACGCGCTCCAGCTCGGTCCACGACCACTGCGCGTTGCTTGCCTCACCGGCCTTGGCGAAGAGCCGTGCGGCCTCGCGCCAGGCAGCGATCTGCAGGGCCGGCTTCTGCTTCACCGATCGCGCCAGGTCCGCCATGTCGCGCGCCACGCGCGCCGGCTCGTCGACTCTGGCGCGGAGTTGCGCGAGCGCGTAGCGCTGCTCGTCGGGATCCGCCGGGCTCTTCCAGAGCTGGAGGCCGAGCGCGCGATCGGCGACGGCCTGCCGCAGCTCGCCGCGGGCCTCCCGCAGCACGGCGGCATCGTGGAGGGCGACCTGTGCCTTCGACTCTTCGTAGACCGCGCTCTCCGATGGCCGGCTGCCGCGCGAATGCGCCCGCCGGTCGCGCGCTGTTGCGAGTTGCCTCTGGTAGCCCGCGGCGTACCGCTCGAGCAGCGTGGCCGCGTCGCCCAGGTTGCCAATCGCTGCCAGGTCCGAGGCCGACGCGAGCAGGGCACGGGGGACCAGCGGCGAACGCGGCTGTTCCTTCCAGACCCTGGCCCGGGAAACGAGCGCCTCGTCGATGCGGCCTGCCCGCGAGAGGGCGGCGGCAGCTCCGAACAGCGCCTTGTCCGCGAGCTGCCCGCGAGGATGAACCTGGACGAACGCGAGGAGCGCCTCTGCCTTCTTCGGGTCCGGAGCGACCGCGTCGGCAAGGGCATAGGCGCTCTGCTCTTCGACCCGCCGCAGGTCGTGCAGGAGGGCTCCGTGCGCGGTGAGCCGCCGGTCTTCGAGGAATCTGAGCGCCCAGCGGCGCACGGCCTCCCAGTCGCCCCGAAGGTTCTCGATGTCGAGGACCAGATTCGCCGAGTACTCGGCAAGCTCGTGCTCGGGATGGTCGAGCGCGATGAATGAGAGGTGCTTGCGGGAGGCGTCGTAGTCGCCGGAGATGTACTCCAGGCGCCCGACCTTGAACGCCACTTCGACGGCGTGTGGCCCTTGCGGAAGCGCCTTCAGATACAGGTTGCAGGCTTCCGCAAGCCTCTGTTCGTCCGCGGTCAGAGGCCGCTGCGCCCGCCGCTCGCCAGTGTCCTTCTGCTCGGCGCCGCCGTGAAGCATGGCCTCGTTGCGCGCAAGCACCGCGCTCCAGGCGGCCTTCTGCAGCCAGCGGCCTGGCGTTTTCGCGGACAGGTCCTGCTTCACCACCGCTTCGTACTGCTCGGCGGACTCGGCCTTGAGGCCGCGCGCGTACAGGAGCTCGCCGTAGAAGAAGCGCAGATCGTAGGCGTCCGCCGCGTCGGGGAAGAGGCTGAGGTATTCGGCGTACAGAGCGCGGGCCGCGATCCAGGTTTCCTCCAGGCGCGTCTTGCGCGCCTCGTTGTGGATCTCCACCGCCAGGTTGCGCAGGGTCTCCTCACCCAGGCGTCGCGCCTGCTCGTATCGTTCGTCGGCGACCGCCATGCCGCGCGACGGCGCTCCTTCGCGCACGCGCTGGAAGATCTCGACCAGCCTCTTCGACTCGGACAGAAGATCCCGCCTCCTGCCTCCGCGCTGGGCGAGGACGAGGAGCCGGGTCTGATCCAGCGCCGCCGCGGGCACCTCTCCGTGGACGGCAAGGAGCTGGCGGTGGACGACCTGCGCCTCGGGGTCACGCCCGGTGTCGAACAGGAGCTTGCCATACTGCTCGAGCATCTTCAGGCCGTTCTCAGCGCCGAACTTCTTCGCGAACTCGTCCTTCGCCGACTCGGGCTTGCCGATCCGCGCGTACGCCAGCACGTAGTCCCGCCGCGCTTCGCGGGCCAGCTGGACCTTGTTCACGTCTCCCGACTTCTCGGAGATGTCGGCCACCCGTTTGAAAAGCTTCATCGCGTCGGTAAACGCGCTCTGGTTGAACCGGCACCAGGCGGCCTTGTAGAGCGCGTAGGGGTACACGTCGTCGTCCGGAACCTCCGCGGCGGCGCGGTACTCCTTCAGCGCGGCGTCGAGCTTCGCCCCATCGAACAGGTGCTCGCCGATGAAGACATGGCTCGCCGGCGCCCAGACCGAGCGCGGGAACCTCTTCGTCAGCTCACGCGCTACCGCGATGGCTTCGGGATCGCGCCCCGCTTCCTGCAGGGTGTCGGCGAGGAAGAACAGCGTCTCGTCCGTTCTCGGCGCGCGGGGGTACTTCTTCAGCAGCTCGCGGTAGCGGGCGATGGCCTCCGCGCGTGCATCCGCGGCAGCGCGCCGATCCTTCGCGGCGGCCGCCTCGTCACCGCTGTCGGCCGCTGCCTGGGAGCGGATGGTGAGCGCCAGGCCGCGCGCGCGCAAGAAGCCCGCGAGACGTGCGAGCGCCTCGGCTTGACCGGAAGGCGCGCCGCCCAGCTCCAGCATCCTCCGCAGCGTCGCTTCCTGCTCCTGCTCCTTCACGGCGGCGACCGGCGGCGCGCCCCGGTGCAGCAGCGCCGGATCGCGGCCCGGCTGCGCCACTGCCGCGGCGATGAGCAAGGCAAGCATCAACAACCCTCCCTGCCGGCGGCGCGCGGACAGCCGCCTGCCGTCCTTTCGCGGCGGTGCAACCTCCGTTCCCTGCGTCCGTCGCTCTCAGGGTGGGGGAACGGGAACGGCATGGTTGGGAAATCCGGTTCTCAGTTCCCGGGCGTTCCGGCGACCTTCGCCGGAGTCGGTGCCGACTGCGAAGCTGTCGGGATGGGAGCGCGGGGCCGGCGGCACCGCTGGCCGAGCTGATACCGGTAGCTACCCAGCTCGTCGCGCCAGTACTCGCCCTGGAACGGCCACAGCTCTTCGTCGTCCGCCACCTGCGGCGGATCCTTCTGCGGCTGCGCGCCGAGGGCCGCGCCTGGTCCGGACGTCGCCAGCTCACGCTCACGGCCGGCGATCTCGTACGAGAGCCGCAGCGACTGACCGAGCAGCTCGCGGAGCGTGGCGCGCTCGGCGTCGAGCCGCGCGATCAACTTCCTCCCGGCAGTCTCCAGGAGTCGGCTGCGGGCGTGACGGGCGAGCGGAGCCACGCGCGCGACCAGGGCCGAGCCGCGGAACGGTTCCGGGCGCCGATCGATGGAGTCGATTTCCTGCGCGAGCTGCGTTGCCGCCTGCAGCGCCGAGTGCAGGTCGCCGCCCTGCTCGATCCGCGCCACTTCCTCGCGCGCCGCGGCGGGAATGGCCTGCTGGACGCCGACTGCACCTCGGGCGAGAAGTTCAGCTGCGGCCTGCGGACCAGGCAGCGCCGCGAGAGCTTGCACGATCCCGTCGTGGAGCGGCTGGTAGCGCTGCTGGAACTCCGCGAGCGATGCGCGCGCGTCCGCGTAACGGCAGTTCTCGTACAGGACCAGGGCTTTCAGGATGAACGACTCGGGGAAGAACCGCTCCTGGAAGAAGGGCGCGTGCAGCGTGAGGAGGTTTCCCAGGGCCTTCTCGTCCTCGCCGCGACGGAAGTGCGCCCAGCTCGCCTCGAACAGGGCGTCGAGCCATTCGGGCGCGCCGCGGCCGACGCGCTGGTACAGCTGCGCGGCCAGAGCGTCGTCGCCGCGCTGGTAGGCGAGGCGTGCGAGCTGCAGATATGCCTTGTCGCGCCGCTCTGCCGCGGCGGCGTCGCCGCGCCGGACGGGAAGCTCCGCGACCGCGAGGAACTCCTTCGCCGCCGCGGCGGCGTCTCCCGAAGCGAGCGCCGCCAAGGCCCCGACCTCGCGCGCGTCGCCCTCGGCCGCATCGCCGGCCGGAACGGAACCTGCGAGCGTGCGCGCCAGATCGAGCTCGCGCTGCGCTTCGGCTGGAAGCTTCTGCTGCGGAACAGCCGGCGGAGCGGCGGAAGGCTCGGCAGCGGCGAAGCCCATCTCCGCCGCCAGCTCCTTGTCGAGCGGTTTTGGACTCGAAACCAAGGCCGGCTGCGAGTCCGGCGAATCCTGCAGCGGCTCGAAGGCGACTCCCTCTTCCGGCGGAGCGATCTGCAGCGCCCGCTCGAGGTGGCCGCGGGCGATCGTCACCGCCACCGCTGGCGGCAGCTTGCCGGGATCGCCGCGATCCGAGACGAGGAGCTGCGCCAGGGCGCCGTCCGCGCTGGCCCGCGCCACAAGCTGCGCGCGCGCCGCCGTCCGAACGCCCTCGGACTGTTGCGGATCGGAAGCGAGCGCCGCCAGCAGCACCGTTGCGCTCCGCGGCATTCCAGCGTCGTTCAACGCCTCGACGACCGTGGCGATGCGGGCGCGCGCGTCCTCTGCGGTGAGCTTCGCCCGATCGACATCACCGTACGCGCCTACTGGATCCGCGGCCGCCAGAACGAGCGCGAGTACCAGAGTCATCCCAACCCCCGTCAACGCCCGCCGAAGAGCCAGGCGACCCCGCCTTCGATGGTGAGCTTGCGCTCGATTTCGGCGCGTCCCCGCACCCGCCCCGAGTAGACCAGCTCGCTGGCGGCGATCCGCACCATGAAACGGTCGGTGAGGAAGAGGCGTTCACCGATGGAAACACGGCCGCCGAGGGCCCAGCGACCCGACTCCGGCGACGTCGCATCGGGCGCAATCATCTCGCGGACCAACTCGGGACCGGCGGCGATGTACGCGTCGAAATGCAGCGTGCGCTCGCCCATCAACGAGAGCTTCCCGTATACCGGCGCCCACCCCATCTGGACGCCGGCGAGGATCTGGAGCTTGCCCGGAGTGGAGCGGAGCTTTCCTTCCGCCGGGCTGCCGCAACTATCGCTGCACACCTCCACGGGCGCTGCCAGAAGCGAGACCCCGCCAATCGCGTGGGTGGAGATCGACCAGCGCTCGTCGAAATGGTGCTCGACGCGCACCCCCATCCCCAGCGTTCTCCAGAACGGGTCGCCGATGGAGAAGGCGAAGATCGGCTGGATTTCGAGCATCCCGCCGATGTGGAAGAGCTGGGCCGTCACCGGCGGAAGCGATGCCGGAGCGCCATACTTCGGGACCGACGCCACGGGCGGCAGGCTCGCGGGCGTGACCTGGGCGACCTTCGTTTCGGGCGGAGTCGCGGGGTCCTCGGCGGCGCGCGCCTGGACAGCGACGAGCACGAGGGCAGCGAGCAGCCCCTTCATTGTCCGCCACCGAAATAGAAGGAGAGCCCGAGACGCACCGTCCAGAAGCCCATCGCCTTCGTCTGCGCGGAGCCGTCGACCATCACCCGCTCTGCGTAGAGGTTGCCGCCCACCCGCAGGGTCAGCGCGACGCTCTCTCCAAGAGAAATGCGCTGTCCGATGCCGGCGGCGATCATCGGACGGACTCCGCGCGTCGCGTCGGTTTCCGTCCAGGCGGCGCCGAGGCCAGCGTCGAGAAACGTCTCGAAATGCACAAGCGCATCGCCGGGCAAAGCGACCTTTCCGTACAAAGGTGCAATCGCCGCGAAGCCCGCGAGCGAGCCGCGCAACCGCGACTCGACGATGCGCGCGTGCAGCTCCCGCTTGGCGATCACCAGCTCCTGCGTCTCCCACGTACCGAAGCCGCTCCCGTCCACCCCCACCGAAAGGCCCTCGCGCAGATGCCACATCGCCCTCAACCCCGCGCCCCACCGCTGTAGGTATGGATCTCCGATCCCCATCTCCCCGTACGGCGAGATCTCCAGCCGGTTCGCCTGGCGCAAAGGGCGCTTCTGCACCGCGGTGATCGTGTCCGCCGGATCGGCGGATTGCGCCCGCGCTGCAGCGGCGGAGCAGGCGATGACGCACAGCACCCAGGGACGCATGGCGCCGCAAACATGGGGGGTGCTCCACAGGCGGGCAACCCCTTGCGGCCGCCGAGCCGGGAACCAACTTTCCCTCGCCATGGTTGCCCTGCGCAGAGTCGTGCTGCTGACAGTTCTCCTGGCTGCTGCCTGCGCGCGGACGGATTTGGGCGCGGCCTGTCATGTGGAGAATGGGGCTGGCGGCGAGCTGATCCCGCTGCCCGGTCGTCAGTACCTGTACCTGGGTTCGAGCGAATGCGAGAGCTTCGCCTGCCTCGCCACACAGGGCGCCGCGGGTTACTGCTCGCAGCCGTGCAGCGGCGAGGGGGCGACGTGCCCGTCGGGACTGGCGTGCACGCAGCTCGCGCTGAACCAGCAGTACCTCGACATCATGCGGACACGGCTGAGCCCCGATCGGTACCAGCAGCTCTTCGGCCAGCTCGGCTCGACCTGGTATTGCGTCCGTTCACAGTGAGATAACCTGCCGCGCATGCGCCGCATGGTCACCGGCCTTCTTTGCATCGCCGCCTGCCACGGCGAGGCCGCGGTGGAGAAAGGCCCGGCGTTGTCCCAGGGAGCGGTCCGCTTCGAAACGGCGCGGGGGCCGTGGATCGTGCGCGTCGAGATCGCCAGCGACGATGCGTCGCGCACCCGCGGGCTCATGTACCGGCGATCGCTGGAGCCGGATCGGGGGATGATCTTCGTGTTTCCCACCACGGAGGACCATACGTTCTGGATGCACAACACGCTCATCGCTCTGGACATGGTCTTCCTCGACGAGTCGCGATCCGTGATCGGCGTGGTCGCCAGCGCATCCCCGCAGACCGACGCGCTGCGCGGAGTCGGCAAGCCTTCGCGCTACGTCGTCGAGGTCGCCGCCGGCGAAGCCGCGACCCATGCCGTCGGGCCCGGCACCCGCGCGGCTTTCATCGGTATTCCCGAGTAGATGCGCTCTAGCCCGGCGCGGGGTCGCGCCGGCTGTCCCGCAGCGCCGCGGGGGTCCGCGCGCTGCCTCGGGACTCTTCAGCGCCGGAGCAGCCGGCGCGCGATGGTGGGACCGAGGCTCTCTTCCATCATCCGCTCGACGACGCGCTCGAAGCGGCGCCGCCCCGCGTCGTCGGCGAACACGAAGCGCACTCCCATGCCCGGCTCCGCCCCGCTCTGCCGCGCCTGCTCGGCGGAAAGGGCCCAGATGACCTCGCCCTCCATCAGCAGCGGTTCGGACCGCGCGGGCAGCGAGAGCAAGAACTGGCAGCGGGTCCCGACCTCCTCGGGGCGCGTGGTCTTGATGAAGGTCCCACCCTTGGAGATGTTCTTCGTATAGTCCGCGAAGAACGCGTTCATGCGCTCGTAGTCGATGCGCAGCCGCAAGGGCGCGCGCGGGTTCCGACGCTGGTCCTCCGGAGGCGACATCGTAGATCCATCTGACAGCAGCGACCGGCTGGGAGCAAGAATCGGCCCGCGGCTGTACCTGGCGCTCCTCGCCGTGCTCTCGCTCGTCGCCTGCTTCCTGCCGCTCGCGGACCATCTCGGGTACGAGCTCAGTGAGCTGGTCGCGCTCGCGGCAGGGCTGTTCGGCGGCGTGCCCGGCATCGCCGCCGCGCGGATGGAGCGGGATTCGTCGGCGCGGGCGCTCTCGCGCGCTCTCTGGTTCGCGCTTTGGGCGCTCGCCATCCCGGTGACGCTGAGCCTGCTCAACGGCGTGCGCAGGCCAGCGTGCGATCCCCTCGGCGGGTTCGCCTTGTACCTGGCGATCGCGGTTCCTTCGGCGGTGCTGGCGTGCGCGCTCGGCGTGGCCTGCGGCTTCGTCGCGCCGCGGCGCGCCGGCTGGGTCTATGCGGGCGTGTTTGCCGGCTCCCTGGTGGTGGCGCTCTGGCCGGTCGTGCGCGGTCCGCAAGTCTTCGCCTTCCATCATCTCGGCGGGATGTATCCGGGGCCGATCTACGACGAGGCGATCACCACGTCGCGCGCGCTGTGGCTCTTCCGTGCCGATACCCTGCTGTACGCGGGCGCCTGCGCCGGGATCGCGCTGATCGCGGGGCCGCCACGACCGCGCCGCCGGGGGATGCTCGCTCTCGCCGCGTGCGGGCTGGGCGCCATCTGGATGTCGCTGCAGGCGGAGAAGCTCCATTGGAAAGCCGGAGTGGCGCAGCTCGACGGCGAGCTGGGCGGCCGGATCGAGACGGAGCATCTGGTGCTTCATTTTCCCCGGGAGAAGAAGGACGAAGAGCGAGCCCTGATGGCCCGGGACGCGGAGATCGACGTCCGTGCCGTGGCCGCTTTCTTCGGGATCACGCCCGGCCCGCGCATCGACGTCTACCTCTATCGGTCCGCCGACGAGAAGCGCACGCTGATCGGCGCCGCCGAGACCAGCTTCACCAAGCCGTGGCTCCGCCAGATCCACACCAACGACGCTCCCCCGCCACATCCGATCCTCCGCCACGAGCTCGTCCACGCGCTCGGGGCGCAGATCGCCGCCGGCCCCTGGGGAGTTCCCGGCGGGATCGTGCCGCAGATGGCGCTGATCGAAGGAGTGGCAGTGGCGGCGGATTGGCCTGCGGGCGAATTCACGCTTCACGAGGAGGCGCGCGCGCTGAAGGATCTGCGCCGCCTTCCCGATCTTCCCCGCCTCTTCCGGCGGGGACTCTTCTATGCGGAATCCGGAGCGCGCGCGTACACCGCCGCGGGATCGTTCTTGCGCTGGATCTGGGAGACCCGCGGTCCCGCGGTCTTCTTCCGCCTCTACGCCTCACCCGAATCGCTGGAGCTTCCTCCGCTGGTCCCCGACTACCTGCAGTTCCTCGATGGCCTGCGGGAGCCGGAACGCGCCGTGACCCTGGCCACCCAGCGCTATGCGGCGCCGGGAATCGTGCGCAAGCGCTGCGCTCACGAGGTCGCGGCGCTGCAGCGGCAGGCGCAGACCGCGAAGGATCCCCAGCGCGCCTCCGAGCTGTGGGCGCGGTGTGCCTCGCTCGAGCCCGACGATCCCGCGCTGCTCGTCGCGCTGCGGCGCGCCCAGCAGGCGGCGAAGGATCCGGCGGCTGCCGAAGCGACGGAGGCGAAGGCGCTGGCCCATCCCAAGCTTTCGCGACCCCTGCAGGCGCAGGTCCTGATCGACTCCGGCGACGCAGCGTGGAAGGCGGGTGACGTGCCGCGCGCCCTCTCCCGCTATCAGCAGGCGGCTCAGTTCGCACAACCCGAGGCCGGCGAGCGCGGCCTGACCGTCCGGCTTCGCGCCGTCGCCGACCCGCAGAGCTGGCCGGCGCTGCGCCCGTTGCTCGCCGAAAACAACAACGCGCCGGAGGTCCTGCTCCACCTGCGCGATCTCGATCTCGCGCGACCGCGGGACGGTCTGGCCGCTTACCTGTTGGCGAAGCAGATGCAAAACCGCGCCGCCTGGCGCGAGTGCGCGACCTTCGCCGCGAGCGCGCTGCGGCGCGAGCTGCCGGGGGCCCTCTTCGTCCAGGAAGCGCTGCGCATGCGCGGGATTGCAGCGTGGCACGTCGGCGACGATGCTTCCTCGCGCGCGGCGTTCATCGCTCTGGGAAAGGACGCGCCGCCGGGCCGCAGGCTCGAAGTGCAGCGATGGATCGATCGGCTGCGCTAGACGACTTCTGCGTCCGCCGCCTTGCCCGCGAAGATCTCCTGGTTTCCCGCAGGGCGCACACCGCGGATGTTCACCTCGAAGAACAGGCGCTCGCCGGCGAGTGGATGGTTCAGGTCCACCACCACCATGTCGTGTTTCACTTCCTTGACGGTGATGGGATAGCTCTGCCCGCCGCTCGCGCGCGCATACAGGCAGAGACCTTTCTCCAGCTTCACTTCGGCGGGAAAGAGAGTG
The DNA here is from genome assembly GCA_005879535.1 of Deltaproteobacteria bacterium. NCBI lineage: Bacteria > Pseudomonadati > Myxococcota > Myxococcia > Deltaproteobacteria bacterium. The sequence continues at coordinate 15,066 of VBKI01000077.1, forward strand.
CGCGGCAGTGAGACGACGTTGTCGTCCTTGCGCTCGCCGTAGGCGTCGCTCGCAGCGATGCTGAACGCGGCCTGCTCTCCCTCTTTCAGGCCGTCGAGCGCGCGCTCCAGGGCTGGAAGGATCTGCCCCGCCCCGTGCAGGTACTCGATGGGCGCCTTGCCGGCGCTCGTTTCCACCACCCGTCCGGTCCCGACGCGGACCATGTAATCGAGCAGCACCACCCGGCCCTGCTTCACGCGCATGAGCTGAAGCTGGCCACAGCTTTGGCGTGGAGCAGCTAGGCGACGGGCGCCCGTTCGCCCGGTCGGGGTCCAAAACGAAGCACCGCGCTTGCGCCGAACGCAAGGAACGCGCCGAAGAGGAGCGCCGCCGTGGGCGATGCGCGTTCCCAGATCTGCCCGGCGAGGACTGAAGCGGCGACGAGTCCAGCGCCGGTGACGAGGTTGTAGATCCCGAGTGCACGGCCGCGCGTTTCGGGCGGTACCGCGTCGGCGACCATCGCGCGCTCGGTGCCTTCGGTCAGCGCCGCCACGAGGCCGTACGCAGCGAAAAGGATCCAGAAGTGCGCGGGAACGCGCGCGGCGGCGAAGCCCGCATAGCAGGCCGCGTACCAGAGCCAGCCCACGATCAGCGTCCGTTCGCGTCCGAGCTGGTCGGCGATGCGTCCCAGCGGCCACGACGCGAGCGCCCGGACGACATGAAGGGCGGCCCAGAGCAGCGGGAGCTGGACGGTCGGGACGCCCAGCGACTCGGCCCGCAGCAACAACAGGGCATCGGTGGAGTTCCCGACCGTGAAGACGCCGATCGCCGTGAGCAACCGCCCCGGTACCCGTCCCGGCGCATCGCCCCCCTGCTCCCGTCGCACGGGCGCCGGCGACTGCTCGCGAACGCCGAGGAGTGCGAACACGGCCAGCATTCCGGGAATGGCCGCGAGCAGGAACACGCGGCGGATCTGCTCCGGCCAGACGACCAGGAACGCTGCGGCGAGCAGCGGACCGATGGCGGCGCCGGCGTGGTCCATCCCGCGCTGGAAGGCGAAGGCCTCCGCCAGCCGGTGCCGTGGCGCGCTCGCCGCCAGCAGCTTGTCGCGCGGAGAAGTGCGGATCCCCTTGCCGATCCGGTCGACGTTGCGCACCGCGAGCACCTGCCAGGGCGCCTGCGCGACGGCGAGAAACGGGCGCACCGATGCCGCGAGCGCGTACCCGACGACGGCCAGAGGAAGCAGTCGCCGCACGCGGTCCGCCCAGCGGCCGGAGACGTACTTGAGGAGCGCAGCGGTACCCTCCGCCGCCCCTTCGATCACGCCGATGTAGGCTGCACCACCGCCGAGCGTCACCACGAAGGCGGGCAAGAGCGGCACCACCATGTCGCCGGAGACGTCGGCGAGCAGCGAGACGATGCCGAAGACGACCACGTTGCGGGAGAGCATCGGCCGCCGCGGCTACGCTCTCTTGAGCTGCTCCGCCTCCAGCACGCGCAGGCGCGGCGGCGGCGCGTCGCTGCGCGACAAGATCCGCTCCAGGGACTCCGCAAAGCTCCTCGCCGTCTGCTCCAGGTCGCGCAGGGTGATCTCGCACTCGTGGAGCTGGCCCTCCGCCACCACGGCCTGGACAGCGCGGTCCACCAGCGCTCGCAGCTTCTCCGGCGCAGGCGCCGCGAGGTTGCGCGAGGTGGCGACGACCATGTCCGCGATCATCACCAGGGCGGCTTCGCGCGTCTGCGGCTTGGGGCCCAGGTATCGGAAGTCGTCCTCGCTCGGCGGCGCCGCTCCGGCCCGCTCCGCCTCCTCCTTGGCCCGGTGGAGGAAGTACGCGATCAGGCGCGTCCCGTGATGCTGCGGGATGAAATCGGTCACCTGCCGCGGGAGGTTCGCCTGATCCGCCAGCTCGATTCCGTCGGCGACGTGGCGGCGGATGATCTCGGCGCTCGCCTGGGGTGTCAGCCCGTCGAGCCGGTTCTCGCCCTTCTGGTTCTCGCCGAAGAAGAGAGGATTCTTGCCCTTGCCGATGTCGTGATAGTAGGCGCCGACGCGCGCGAGCAGCGGGTTTGCCCCGATTTCACGGGCAGCGGCCTCGACCAGCTGACCGATGAGGATCCCGTGGTGGTACGTCCCGGGCGCCTGCACGATCAGGTCTTTCAGGAGCGGATGGTTGAAGTTGGCCAGCTTGAGGAGCTCGATGTCGGTCACGTAGCCGAAGAGCAGCTCCAGCAGCGGCGAGAGCACGAGCGCGCACAAGGGAAGGATCACCGCTCCGGCCAGCCCGCTGGCGAGGACGCCCGCGAGCGTTTCCCACGTCCAGAGACGACCCTGGAACATCGCGAACGTCGCCACCACCACCGCCGTCGTCACTCCCGTGAACAGGCCGGCATGGAAGACGGCGCTCTTGCGCCCTGCATGACCGATGCGATCCGCGGCAACCAGGCCGCCGATGAGCGCCACGGCGGCGATCTGCAACGAACCGCCCACGAGAAGGCCGCAAAGCGGCGCGAATGCCGCGGTCCAAAGCAGCGCGGCTTCGCTGGTGAGCAGGAAACGGACCAGGAGCGAGCCGAGCGCGTAGGGCACCAGCAACGGAAGCGCCTGCGCCACGTATCCGGCGAGCGGCGGTGGGAGCTCGTCGCGAACCGCCTCCTGCAAGACGTCGGCGCCGGAGAGCGCACCTTTGACCGCGAACAGCTGCGCGACGAGCAGCGCCGCGAGCAGGAACACGTCCCGGCTCCGGGGCCGGAACTTGCGCAGATTCCTCCGGCCGAAGCCGAACACCGCGGCGCAGATCAACGCCGCAAACAGGCCGCCGCCCCAGCGCAGCTGGTCGCTGCCGGCCGCCTTTCCCGCGGCGCGCAACGCCTGGAAGATCAAGAGGTGCGTCTTGGTGATCTGCTCGCCGTCTCCGATGATCTTCTCGCCCTTGCGGACCTGAAGGAGGACGTCCTTGACCTGCGCGCGCTTCCCTTCCTGCCGCCGGCGCGTCTCGGCGTCGTCGTACGCGAGGTTCGGCTTCAAGGCGCGCCGGACGAGCTGCGTGACGGCGCGGGCGGTGCGCGGCGGCAGGTCGCCGAGCTGGGCGGCGCCGATGCGCTCCACGTTCTGCCGCGCGGACATGAGATCCTGGATGCGGTCGATGTCGCGCACCGCCTGCTCGGGCGCGCCGACGCCTCCCAGCGTGCGGACCATGATCCCGCGCTCCCGGTCGGCGGCGAGGAGCCCGCGCTCCTCGACCACGAACGCCGAGGCAGCGAGCCCGGCCACCCGCAGCGCGGCCCGCTCCACGGCGGGATCGAACCCGCTGCGCGCGAGGTCGACGTAGTCGTCGTCTTCCACCACGGCCTGTAGCGCCTTCCAGAACTCGTCTCGCTGCGAGCGCAGGAACCGCAGCGTCTCGGCGTCGGCCTTGCGCTCGCTGAGCAACCGCTCAGCCTTCTCCGGGCTCTGCTGCTTCCACTGCGCGATGGCGTCCCGCCCGCGGGCGAACGCGCTGGAGGTGCGCCGCTGCAGCGTCTCTGCCGCTGCGCCGTCGAAGTCGTAGACCGGCCAGACCGATCGCGCGGCCTCCTCGCGCTTTTCACCCGTCGCCGCTGGATCCGGAACGTCGTAATCGCGATTTGCCTTGAGGGTACCTGAGAAGAGCGTCCCCATTGCCTCGTCGCCGGGGATCGCCGGCGTGAACCGCGAGGGCGTGAGCAGGAACGCCGCGCTCACCGCGATGCCCACGAGCAGCAGCAGCGCCAGCGCCTGGCGCACCCTGCGAACGCGGAGGATGCGCGACGTCAAGGACGGTACGGCGGGCTGCATGGCGGGCGGCACTATGCCAGCAAAGCAGGGGGCTTCAAAGAACTCCGCTCACCGGCTAGCGGTGCCGAGCTGGCGCTCGATCTCCGCCTCGCGAGCGGGCTTGCGCTGCGTCTTCGGCAGCGAACGCAGCACATCGAGCTGCTCCCGAAGGACCGCGGTGGTGCTCTTGCCTTCAGCCTTCAGGATCTTCGCCTTCAGATCGAGGATTCCGACCCGACGTTGGCCCCGGTCCATCTTCGCCAGCGCACGATCGACGGCCGCTTCCGCTTCGGGCAGCTTCTTCTCCTCGAAGAGGACGCGCGCCAGACGCGCCGGCGGGTTGTAGTCCGAAGCCATCTCCTTCTCGCGCTGCGCGAGCAGCTTTTCCGCCTTCGCGGGCTCCTTCAGGTACAGGTACGTGTCGGCCCGGTGCGCATCGAACGTGGATGCGAGCGTGGCGTCCGGCGCGGCCGAGGCCGCCTTCTCCAGCACCTGTGCGCGCTCCTGCATGGCCGCGACGGCCTCCGGATGCCTCCCCTTCACATCGAGCATCTCCGACAGAGTCGCCAGGGCGTCGCTCCGGTCGTCCGCGGCCAGCGGAGCATCCGGTTTCGCGAGGATTTCGCGGATGCGCGCGATGGCCAGATCGTGCATCCGGACCGCGTCCGGATCTCCCTTGGGCAGATTTTGCACGCAGGAGAACGCGTAGCTCTGGAAGTCGGTCCCCAGCGCGCTGTCGGGTGTGTTCCGCGCCTCTTTCAAGCCAGTCTGCACGCAGGTGCGGTCATCGCGCGCGCGCAGCAGCGCCGACATGTACAGGTTGAGCCGCTGGGGCCGCTGCGGATCGTCCGCTCTGCCCAGCTGCACCGCGCGTCCGTACGCCTCGGCCGTCGACTTGAGATCTCCGCGGGCGCGCGCCGCATCTCCTTCCCGCTGCGCCGCCCAGGCCGGATCGGCGGGCTTGCCCTTCTCCCGGTACGCGCGAACGCCGTCCTGTACGAAGGCGCGCATGTCCTGGACGGTTCCCGATCCGAGGAAGCGTCCGAGCACTCCCTCCGTGTCGGGGTCGACGATCAGGAACGTCGGCCAGGCATCGACCGGATACTTCTCGACGACCGGCTTGTTCGGCTCGCGCTCCGTCTCCACGGAGCTCCAGACCACCGCGTCGGCGACGGGCTTCATGCCCGGATCGCTGAGGACGAATCGCTGCATCGAGAGACAGGAATGGCACCAGGTCGCCCACAGATCGACGAAGAGCGGCTTGTGCTCTGCCCGCGCGGCTGCGAGGGCCTTGGGATGGTCGTCCTCGATGAAATGCAGGGAGCCGTGGGCGACGGCGATCAGCAGCAGGGCGGGAACCATCCCCGGCTTCTAACCCGGCTCCGCCTTTTTGGCAGCCTGCTCCGCCTCGCGGCGCGCCTGGGCGGCGTCATAGGCGCGCACCACTTCCTGGACCAGGGGATGGCGCACCACGTCGCGGTCGGTGAACTCGCAGAAGCGGATGCCGTCCACATCCTTGAGGATGTGCGTCGCGTCCATCATTCCCGACGCCTTCCCGGAAGGGAGATCGACCTGCGTGCGGTCGCCGGTGATCACCGCCTTGGACCCGAAGCCCAGGCGCGTGAGGAACATCTTCATCTGCTCCGTAGTCGTGTTTTGCGCCTCGTCGAGGATGACGAACGCGTCGTTCAGCGTCCGCCCGCGCATGAACGCAAGCGGCGCAACCTCGATGGTCCCCCGCTCGATCAGGTCCTGCGCCCGATCCATGTCCATCAGGTCATGCAGCGCGTCGTAGAGCGGCCGAAGGTAGGGGCTCACCTTCTCCGCCAGATCCCCGGGAAGAAACCCGAGCTTTTCACCGGCTTCCACCGCGGGCCGGCAGAGCACGATCCGCTTCACGCGCCGCTCGACGAGGGCGGCGACCGCCATCGCCATGGCGAGATAGGTCTTCCCGGTTCCCGCCGGTCCGATGCCGAAGACGATGTCGTGCTTGCGAATCGCGTCGATGTACGCCTTCTGGTTGAACCCCTTCGGCGTCACCGGACGGTTCCGGTTCGTCACGTAGACGGTGTCGAGGAAGATGTCCTTCAGGTCCGCGTTTGCGTCGGCGAGGAGCACCTTGCTCGCCTGCTCCACGTCTTCGAGCCCCAGCGGGTACTTGCGCTGGATCAGCTCGGTGAGGCCGCCGAGCAGCTTCTCCGCGAGGGCGACCTTCGCCGGCTCACCGGAGATGAGGAAGACGTTTCCGCGTTGTCCGATATGGACCCCGAACCTCTGCTCGATCAGCTTGAGGTTCTCGCTGCGCCCGCCGGCCAGCGTCCGTGCACCATCGTTGTCCAGCAGCTCCAGTCGCGCAGAAGGTTCTGCCAATCCCACCTCATGGGCCCAGGAGGGCCTCCACGAATGATCTAATCAAGCGGCGGCAACAAGACAAACCCTTGGGCTGTGCGGCGGTAGTACCACGGCTGTTTCCATGGGTACCGCAAGTCGTTCTCGCTCACGATCTCGCCTTCCACCAAGGCGCGGAGCGCGGCCGGATATTCGCCGTGTTCCATGCGGTACAGCGCCAGTGCGCTCTCCAGCCGGACCAGCTGATCTCGCGAGATCAGGCGGGCCACCGCGCCTTTACGGGCAGGGGTATCCCCGCTCGACGTCCCCAGCGTCGGCGCCATTGACCGGACGAGCAGAAGCGTGGCCCCGAAGAAGGCCAGCGACAGCGCCAGCCGGACGAGCGCTCCCGCCCAGGAGAGCGTCTTGCGATGTCCCTTGCGGATGCCTTCCGCCAGCGCCTTGACCGGACCTGCGGGTACCGCCTTCAGGTACTCCCACTCGATCAGCTCCTGCAGGGCTTTGCGCGCCTCGAACTCGCCAAGACGCGAGGCGTCCACCAGCTGTTTGACGTTCTTCCCGTTGGCGGCGAGCTTGTAGATCAGCTTGTGGCGGCCGGTGGGTTCTCCCTCCTTGACCGCTCCTTCGTCGAGACCGGCGTCGCTGGATGGAAGGTCATCGGTCTCCAGCTCCTTGAGCGGCTCGAACGTCGCATCCGTCCACGGGACCTTCTTCTTCAGCGCCGGCCACTCATCCATCCGCCGGAAGCCTTCCAAAAGGACGCTTTCCGCGCGGATGGGATCGAACGTGCTCCTCGCCGCGTCGACCTGCTCCTGCGAGAACTCGTACGACCCGTTCTTCCAGGAGAACAGCTTGTAGAGGGTCTCGGTGGTCTGCAGCCGCATCATCTGCGCGAGCTGCGGGCGCGTCACCACCGCCGACTCCAGCAGGATGTCGCCAAGGCGCTTCAGCGTGCGCTGCTGCATGGACAGGGCGTCGTCGAGCTGTTCCTTGTTGAGCAGCTCCGCCCGGAGGAGGAGGCTCCCGAGCAGGTCCTTCGAGTCGCGCGCCTTCTCGCTGGCGAACACCACCTTGCCGTCGATGAAGTAGACCTCGACTTCGTCGTTGCCGGTCTTCAGCATCAGCCGGCCGGTCTTGGTCTGATGCCCGATGAGCTGCAGGATGTCGGCGATACCGAAGTCCTTGAGAGTACCGGAGAGCGCCATTACGCGCCCTCTTCCGCCCGCTGCCGGGCCAGCAAATCGCGCAAGCAGATGGCGTAGACGCCAACGAAGAGCACCGCGGTCAGTGCCAGGCGGGCGACCGAGACGCCGCTTCCGACGGCGAGCGGATCGTGCGTGATGCCCCGCCACAGCACGATGCTGGCGAGCAGCGACGCCGTTACCAGCAGATAGAACGTGCCGCGAATCGCCTGGCCCATCATCAGATGGCCGGCGCCGGAGAGCACCGCCAGCGCGCGCACCATGAGGTGCCGCCGCCGGTGGTACGCCTCCACCAGAGACTCCTTGCGCATCCGCTCCTGCGCGTCCACGCCGTTGCGGCGGATGAAGACGTTCACGCATTGGGCGCAGAGCGCCGCGCTCGGCCGGGCGTCGGCATCGCAGCGGCGGCAGACCTCGCGGCCACAGCGGTCGCAGCATCCGCTCGGGCGGATTCGCGCCTTCGAGACCCGGAGGGCAATCAACAGGATGGCCGCGAGGATCGGCATCACCAGGGCCATTGGTGCGGGCAGATTGCCGGCGAGCTGCGCCCGGACCTCGTCTCCGACGACCTCCGCCGCCCTTTCCTGGAGGTCGAGGAGCGGGTCGAGCTGGCTGATGTCGAGCGGAACGTCCATGAGGAACTTGTTCGACTTCCGGTTCGCCTGGAGCTGTCCCCCGGTGAAGGACTCGACCAGCGCCCGATCCAGTTGCAGGGCGCGTGCTTGCTCGGCCTGGACCTTCTCCAGGGTATCCACCCCTCCCATCGCCAGCGCTCGGCTGATGTTGAAGTGGGGCGCGGCGAGGGTTTCTTTCAGGTCGATCGCCTGCTGGTACTGCGCGATGGCCTTCTGCCCGTCGCCCTGCAGCAGGTAGACGTTGCCGAGGTTGTTGCGGACGGCGGCCAGGCCGGCGGAGCTGGCGCCGCCCTGCACTTCCAGCGCCTTCACGTAGAGCTTCTCCGCGGTGACGAGGTCGCCGTCGCGCTTGGCCTTGCGCGCGAGCGCGAAGGAGACGGGAAGCTCGTTCACCGTTTCCAGCCGCTTCTGCAGTCGGGCGATCTCCAGCCCCGTTCCTTCGCCGTGCTCGACCAGCCAGACGTCGGCGGCTGGTCCGGAGAAGGCGGCCACCTGGCCGATCCCCTCCGCCGCCCAGGGAGAGAGTGTGAGGCCGACCAGCAGGGAGATGGAGATGACGGCCTCCGCCGTGGTGGCATAGAGCGCACACGCGAGAAGCGTCGTGAAGACCAGCGGGAGCGGGCCCATCTGCAGCAGGACGGGTGAGAGAAGGAGGACCGCGGCGAGCATCCGCGACTGCCACCCCCGCCGCGTGCCACCTGGGACGAGGTGGTGCACGTCATGCGCGTACAAGCTCGCGTGGCGGAGGAACAGCACGATCACGAACGCGAACCCCGCGACGACGGAGCCGATGAAAAGCACCGCAAGCGCGTTCGCGATCAGCGCGCCGGAGATGCGGGGATCGTTCCAGGCGGCGGCAGCCGCGGCTCCCAAGTGCGTGAAGACCGGCTTCAGCGAGACCGGGCTCTCCGCGAACGACGCCCGGGCGAGGCAAGTGTGCGCCGCGGGCAGAGCTGGAGACAGATCGACGGCGAGCTTGCAGCGCTGGACGGCGACCGCCGTCGCCCCCGAATGGAGCGCCAGCCGGCTCTCCCGGACCAGCGCTGCGCCCACGGAGAACAGGTTCTCGATGGCGAGCTCGTCCTTGAGGAAACGGACGCGCTGCTCCTCGTCATCGGCGCGCCGCTCGTCGCGGTCGCGGACGTATTCCCGCCTGGCCGTCCAGTGGAGCTGGATGTCTGCGCTGCGGCCGCCCGGCATGAGCACGGCGCGGTTCGTCACCGGCATGGTCAACGCCGCTGCGACGGCGGAAGCGGCAACCGGAAGCGGGGGGGCGGGAACCTCCTCGGCGGAGGCCGGCGCGGACGCGGCGAGAGCCGCCGCGGCGACGCTCAGCAGCACGCGCCCGCGCAGGAAGGACCCGCTCGAAGTCACCCGGTCATCCTAGACGGCCACCGCTCGCATCAGCAAGGAATCAGCCCGGAAATCCGGGGCGTGGATGTGGTATTTCGCCGCTCATGCGCGAGGCCGAACAGGCGATGCGGCGGCTGCTCGAGATCATGGACAAGCTGCGCGATCCGGGCGGCTGCCCTTGGGACCGCGAGCAGACGCTGCGGACGCTGACCCCATACCTGCTGGAGGAAGCGCACGAGGTGATCGAGGCCATCGAGGTCGGGGACGTCGCACACCACAAGGAAGAGCTGGGGGATCTTCTCTTCCAGGTCGTCTTCCAGGCGCGGATCGCGCGGGAGGAGGGCAAGTTCGACTTCACGCAGGTGTGCGACTCGATCTCCGACAAGCTCACCCACCGCCACCCCCACGTATTCTCCGACGTCGAGGTGTCGGGATCGAAGGAGGTGGTGAAGAACTGGGAGAGGATCAAGGCCGACGAGCGCAAACAGAAGGGGCAGGCTCCGCGCTCCGCGATCGGCGGCGTCCCCGTCTCGCTTCCCGCCCTGGTCCGCGCCGAGCGGCTGACCGAGAAAGCCGGCGCCGTGGGCTTCGATTGGCCGGATGCAAAGTCCGTCCTCGCCAAGGTGCGCGAGGAGCTGGACGAGCTGGCCGAGGCGATGGAGGGCGACTCGGCCGAGCGCGTCGAGCATGAGCTCGGCGATCTGCTGTTCGCGGTGGCAAACCTCGGCCGCTGGGTGAAGGCGCATCCGGAGGAGGCCTTGCGCGGGTCGCTCCGCCGCTTCGAATCGCGTTTTCACCATATCGAGAACAAGCTGGCGGAGCGTGGGAAGTCGCCGCGGGAATCGACGCTCTCGGAGATGGACGCGCTTTGGGAGGACGCGAAGGAGATGGAAAAATCCGCGAATTGACGCGCCCTCCCGACCCTTACCCACAGTTTCACCCTCCCTGTGGAGAACCTGTGGGTGCGGCCTCCGCCGAAACGGGAAAATATCCGGGCCGTTCAGAAATCGAAAATATTCGTGCCGAATCGCAGCTGAAAACCCACGTAGCTACGCTGGCATAGGCTGATTGCCGCAGCGCGATGACACCTTCGGTGAAAACCCCGATAGTGCGAAAAATCGTTTCGGACAGGACCGTGGACAACCTGTGGCCCCGCCCTGATTTCCTTTGCGCGTCCGCGTTGACAGTGCCGCAGTGCGGTGCTATCTGCCTGCGCCCTTCGCAGGGAAAGATTTTTCTTTTTTTTTGGAGCCATCGTGGCGAATACGCACTCCGCAGAGAAGCAGAACCGCAAATCGCAGAAGAACCGCACCCGCAACGCGCACGTGATGTCGACGCTGCGGAGCAGCGTCCGGAAGTTCCGCGAGGCTGCGGCATCCGGCAACAAGGAACGGACGAAGCAGGAGCTGGCGTTTGCCGTGCGGCAGATCGCGAAGGCCGCCTCGAAGGGCGTGATCCACAAGGGCCAGGCGGCGCGCCGGATTTCGCGGCTCACCAAGGCGGCAACGGGCGCTCCACAGGTACAGGCAAAAACATAGTCGCTAAGCCGCCTCCGGTGGCAGCGGCTACCGGCCCAGCCTCTCGCTGACCTCGTAGCGCTGGATCGCCTCGATCGCCAACGATCGGGCCAGCCGTCGCAGGGCGGCGCGGCGATTCGCCTCGGTCCCGAGCACGTCCACACCAGTCAGATAGTCCTCTCCACCGGTCACCGCGTCCGCGTAGTCGCCGGCGCGGATCCGCAACTCGGCGTCGATGCGGTACGAGACTGCCCCGCCCTCCGCTCCGACCCCGCTGGGGACGGAGCGAAGCATGGCCAGCTCGGCCTGGAGCTCCTTCGCCTGCGACCCGTCGGGTTCGAGCCGGCCACGCCCCGCCAGCTCGTGGCGCAACTCGGTTGCGAAGATGCCGCCCGCCTCCGCCTGCGCAGTCGCGTTCTTCACCGGCGCCACCCGCAGACCCTCGACGGATCGCCCTCGCACGGGCGCGTACCCGCACCCCGACGCGACGACGGCGACGGCGAGGAAAGCGGAAGCGCACCTCATGGGCTTAGGCGACGACAAAGTTGACCAGCCGCTTGGGAATGACCACCACCTTCTTGATCGTCTTCCCCTGCAGCCAGCCAGCCACCTTCGGGTCGCGCGCCGCCGTCTCGCGGATTTCGGCATCGTCGGCGCTCGCCGCCACCTGCACCTCGCCGCGCAGCTTCCCGTTCACCTGCACGGCGATCTGGTACGCGTCGTCGACGACCAGGCCCGGGTCTGCGTCGGGCCAGTGCAGCAGCGCCAGCTCGTCAGTGCGACCGAGCCCGCGCCAGAGCTCCTCGGCGATGTGGGGGGCGAACGGCGCGAGCAGCTGGACCAGCACCTCCAGGCACTCGCGCAGCGATGCGGCATCCCCGGTCCAGTCGGCGGCCGCGTTCGACAATTCCATGAGCGAGGAGATGGCGGTGTTGAACTGCAGCCGCTCCAGCTGTTGCGTCACCCGCAGGATGGTCTTGTGCGTTCGCCGCCTCAGGTCGTCGACGGCGCCGTTCGCCTTGGCTCCTTCGATCTTCGGCAGGCTCGAGTGCACCAGGCGCCAGATGCGCCCGAGGAACCGATGCTGGCCCTGGACCTGTTCGTCGGACCAGTCCATGTCCTTTTCTGCAGGGGCGGCGAAGAGGATGAAGAGCCGGGCGGTGTCTGCCCCGAACTCCTCGATGATCTCGCGGGGCGAGACGACGTTTCCCTTGCTCTTGGACATCTTCTCGCCGTCGCGGCCTTTGACGATGCCCTGCGTGACCAATTTCTGTGCCGGCTCGTCGATGCGGCACAGGCCCAGCTCCCGCATGACCTTGGTCCAGAAGCGGAAGTAGAGCAGGTGCAGGACGGCGTGCTCCGGGCCCCCGACGTAGACGTCGACCGCCAGCCAGCGGTCGGCCTTGGGCCGCGCGAACGGCTCCCGCGAGTTGTGCGGGTCCAGATACCGGGCCCAGTACCAGGCGGAGTCCACGAACGTGTCCATGGTCTCGGCTTCCCGGCGTGCTGGTCCGCCGCAGATCGGGCACTTGGTATTCACCCAGGAGGCCACCTTCGCCAGCGGGGGCTCTCCCAAGCCGGTGAGCACTTCCTTGACGTCGATGTCCGGCAGCTTCACCGGCAGCTGCGAGTCTGGCACCGGGATGCCCTTCCCTTCCGGATCGTCCTTCGGACAGTAGACGATGGGAATGGGCGTGCCCCAATAGCGCTGCCGGGAGATGCCCCAGTCGCGCAGATGGTAGTTCACGGCGGGCTTTCCGATACCGCGCCGCTGCGCTTCGGCGGCGATGGCCAGCCGGGCCTGCTCCGAGGGCATGCCGGAGAACTCCCCGGAATCGAAGAGGACGCCGTAGTCGACGTACGCCTTGTCCTTGGGCAGCTCGGAGTCGTCCGCGGGCCGCACGACGGGGACGATGGAGAGCCCGAACTTCGTCGCGAACTCGTAATCGCGCTGGTCGTGCGCGGGCACGGCCATCACCGCGCCGGTCCCGTATCCGGAGAGCACGAAGTTCGCGACCCAGACCGGGATCTCCTTGCCCGTAAACGGATTTTTGGCTCGGATCCCGGTGTCCAGCCCGTCCTTCTCCGCCGCCTGCGCCCCTTCGCCCAGCTCCTTGGAGGCCCGGCGGACCTTCTCGGCAAACGCCTGTAGCTCACCCTTCTTCGCCGCCGGTGCCAGTTCGGCGACCAAGGGGTGGTCCGGCGCCGCCGCGACGTAGGTGGCGCCGAAGATGGTGTCTGCGCGCGTCGTGAAGACGCGGAAGGACTTCCCGCGCGCTCCCTTGATGGCGAAATCGATCTCCAGGCCGTCGGATCGGCCGATCCAGTTGCGCTGCATGGCCACGACGCGCTCGGGCCAGTCGATGCGGTTCAGCCCCTCCAGGAGCTGGTCGGCGTAGGCGGTGATCCGCAACGCCCATTCCGGAATCTCCCGCTCCACGACCACACTGCCGCAGCGCCAGCAGCGGCCCTCCTCGACCTGCTCGTTGGCGAGGACCGTGTTGCAACTCGGGCAAAAGTTGACCTTGGCGCGCCGCCGGTAGGCGATGCCGCGCTCGAGCATGCGCAGGAAGAACCATTGGTTCCAGCGGTAATACTCGGGGTCGGACGTGGAGATCTCCGTGGACCAGTCGACGGAAATGCCCAGCGAGACGACGTCCTGCTTGAAGGACGCGATGTTCCGGGGAGTGCGCTCCGCCGGGTGTACGCCCTCCTTGATGGCGGCGTTCTCCGCCGGAAGACCGAAGGCGTCCCATCCGAAAGGGTGGAAGACGTCGAACCCGCGCTTGCGCGCATAGCGGGCGAGCACGTCGGTGATCGAATAGACGCGCGCATGGCCCATGTGCATCTCGCCGGACGGGTACGGCAGCATGGCGAGCACGTACTTCTTCGGGGCGCCGGGACGCGTGCCCGCCCGGAAGAGGTCTTTCTTTGCCCAATGATCCTGCCAGCGTGGCTCGATCGACTTCGGGTCGTACCGGTCCTGCACGGTGACGTTCTCCTTGCGGGAGGCGCATTCTAGCCGCTCCCGCGCCGAAGGCGCGGGTTTGCGGCTACGCCTGAGCGCGGTTCATCGTTGGCCCAAGTTCACGAGATCCGTTCTAACGCGGTGCGCCAGATCGTGGGGGTTCGAGTGCGGAAAGGGTCGTCGAATGTACCACCTCGGTGCCCTGCGTCGTCCCGCCAGGCGGCAACCGGCGGGAAGCGCGGCGCGAAGCTTCCGCGGCATCCGCCCGTGAGAGTTCCGCGAGACCCTCGATCCGGATTGCGCGCCCGAATCCGACGGCGAGCTGCGCCCCTTGGGCGAGCAGCCAGGCGAGCGCCAGGGTAGGGACGCCCCGTTGGGGGATCTGGAGCCGGATCGCCATCAGGACGAGGGCGCCCCCCACGCCCAGGACCGTCCCCACGGCCCCGATGCCGGCGGCGCGTAGAGGCAACCGCCAGACCATCTTCGACCCGGTCCAGAGCGCCGCGAGGGCCGAGCGGCGGACCGGATCCGCGGCGAATTGCGCTCGCGCCGCGTCAACGACAAGAGCGGCGATGAAGATGACGAGGGCGGCCGCGCACCCTGCAACGATGAGCGCTCGCCCGGCATCCGTTTCGGTGATCGCGCGATCTGCCGCATGGGCGGCGGCCAGCTTGAGTGCTCCCGCCGCGACCGCAGCGCCCGCGCCGAGCGGAATCAGCCCTGCGACCGCCGTGCGCAACATCCGGCCGTACAGCTCGCCGGCGGAGGCCAGAAGCCGGGAGAAGGGCAGGCTTTCGTCGCCGTGCGCCGACGCGACCATCGCGGCGGCGACGAAGGGTGCCCAGAGGAGCTGCGTGGCCAGGGCCACCGCGAGCGCGACGAGAATCCCCTGCTCCGCGCCGCTCTCGCGGACTTGCCGGACGAGCTCCAGGAGCGTTGGGCCGTCCATCCACGCCACGGCATCGCGCGCGGCCGTCGACCGATCGAGCTGGCCGCGCAGGAAAGCGAACACGGGCGCGACGGCGATGGCGCCAGAGACCGCGAGCGCCGCCCACCAGAGGAGAAGGACGCGCCAGCGCAGCGCGCGACGAAGCGAGCGACGGAAGATTCCCGGCGTGATCACAGCACGCCGACCATGGCCAGGAGCAACTCCATCCAGGCCTTGAGCTCCATCGTCCACCGCCGGGAGGCCGCGGGCGCGCGCTCACGCGTGCGGCCGTCGTCGAGCTTGTTCAGATCGAGCAGCACCTTCCGGTCCGGATCGATCTGGACGGAAGCGACCCGCACCGGCTTTTCGAAGACCCAGCGTTGCCAGCGATCGCCCGCAACCCACTGCACCGTCTCGGCCGTGTCGTCGTCGAAACGGACGACGACGCTCTCGGGGACCGCCGCCGCGTATCGTCGCAGCTTCACGGTGGAGCGCCAAGGGAAAGGGCCCGGTTCGCCGGACTTTGCGTTGGGGTGTGCCCGCCGGAACTCGTCGCGGATCTGTCGCTCCTTTTGCCGCGCCTGGTCCTCGTCCACCTCGACGCGGACACCGCCCGCCTCGAGAAAGGTGCCGGGCCGCGGGACCATCTCCTCCGCCTCGATCGAGTCGACACGGTCGTCCACCGGCACGCGGTCGTGAACCTGCTCGCGGAACCACGCCCGCACCGTCTCGCCGCCGGACTCGGCCAGCACGGCTTCCAGGTCCGCGGTGGACGGGTGCCGGAAATGCCAGCGACGGTAGTATTCGGCGAACGCTCTCGCGAGAACGTCCCCACCGAGGCGCTGCTCCAGATCGTGGAAGACGAGCGCGGTGCGCGTGTAGACGAGCGCGTAGCTGCCGCCCGACCACCGATTCCAGGAGTTGCCGGCGACGGGGTCCGCCTGGAACCTCTGCGTGCCGGTGCGCTCCAGATCGAAGTAGCCGATCTTCGGCGTGCGCAGACCGAGCGCGGCCAGCGGTCCGGGAGCGGGGATCTGGAGGGCTTCATTCAGCAGCATCCGCGCATCCCAGAAGTCGTTCAGGCCCTCGTCGAGAAACGGCTCCTCCGCCTCGTTCGAGGCCAGAAGGCCCATGAACCAGCCGTGCCCGAGCTCGTGCACGGTGACGAACCGCACCAGCGGCAGCAGCGGGGGGCCGAGCGCGCCGATGGTCGTGAAAAACGTCTCGTATTCCATTCCGCCGGATTCGAGCGCGTTCCAGGGCGGGACTACGAGGGTGACCTGCCGGTAGGGATAGGGGCCGAGCGTGCGCGAAAAATAGTCCAGCCCGTCGCGCGTCGCCTGCAGGGCGATGCGCGCAGCTTCGGCGTACTCGGGCGGGTGCAGGACCTTGAGGTGGATGCCGTTCCAGTCCGCCTCCAGAGGCGACGCGTACCCGTCCCATGCCGTGAAGGCGAAGTCGTGCACGTCGTCCTGCGCGACCCGGTGGATGACGCCGGCGGCGCTCTCCGCCGGAGGCGAGGTCTCGACACCCACCGACCCGAAGGTGTACCCGCGCGGCACCGTGATGGCCGCGCGATAGCTGCCGAAGTCCGCGTAGAACTCGCTGTAGAGGTGGAGCTCGTGGCAGTTCCAGCGCGGCTCCGTCGCGCCGCGCTCGCCGGGCAGCTCGAGCACGCCGACCTTCGGAAACCACTGGGCGACGAGATGGTACGAGCCGAACCAACCCGTCCGCGCCACCACGCGCGGAAGCTGATCGTGAAATTCGATCTCGAGAACCGCCGTTCCACCCGGGGATACCGCGCGGGGCAGATCGAAGCGCGCGACGGTGCGATCGGTCGATGGACCGCCATCGGGATGCACGAACGTCCACGGCACCGCCTGCCCGTGCTGCGTCACGCTGCGGAGCTCGATGTAGCCCCACTCGCCGCGTTTCGTCCGGGTCTCGCTGCGGAATCCACCGTACCGCTTCCGTTCGCGCGCGAAAGTGGTCTCCTCTCCCTCGAACGCGTTCAGGTACAGATGGACGTACAGCTCGCGGACGGGCTCGGTGCTCCGGTTGCGCCAGGTGAGGCGCTCGTGCCCGTCGAGACTGTGCCTGACCGGGTCGAGCGTCGCCTCCAGATCGTAGTCCGCGACGCGCTCCGGTCCCTTGCCCTCCCGCACGCCACCCCATGCCGACGCGCTGCTCGCGACGCGCACCGCACCGGCCGAGGCACCGGCAAGATCGGCGGCGAGAAGCAGCGCTGCGAACATACGCGCGTCGTACTCGACGCGCGACCGTGCTGGCAATAGTATCCGCCGTCCGCATGGATCATCGTGTGTACATCCGCGACATCGCCGCCGAGGATGGCCGGGAGGTGCTGCTGCGCGGCTGGCTCTACGGCAAGCGCTCCAGCGGCAAGCTTCACTTCCTCCAGATCCGCGACGGTACCGGCGTCATCCAGTGCGTCGTCTCCAAGAAAGACGTCCCCGAAGAGGCGTTTGCGGCGGCGGACAAGGCGCCGCAGGAGGCTTCCGTCGAGGTTCGCGGGAAGGTGGCAAAGGACCCGCGCAGTCCCATCGGCTACGAGCTGCACGTAACGGGTTTCCGGGTGCTCCAGGGAGAGCCCGGATATCCCATCCAGCCGAAGGAGCACGGAGTCGGCTTCTTGCAGGAGCAGCGCCATCTCTGGCTCCGCTCGTCGCGGCAGCGGGCGATCCTCGCCGTCCGCCATACGATCATCAAGGCGATCCGCGACTACTTCGACTCCCGCGGGTTCACGCTGGTGGACTCGCCCATCCTCACTCCCGCCGCCTGCGAAGGAACTTCGACGCTGTTCGAGGTGCCCTACTTCGATCTGGGAAAGGCCTATCTGACGCAGTCGGGCCAGCTCTATGGCGAAGCCGCGGCGATGGCGGTCGGAAAGGCGTACGTCTTCGGCCCTACCTTTCGGGCGGAGAAGAGCAAGACGCGCCGGCACCTGACGGAGTTCTGGATGGTCGAGCCGGAGGTCGCGTACATGGACCTCGACGGCAACATGGACCTGGCGGAGGACTTCATCGTCGAGATCGTCAAGACGGTGCTGGCGAAGCACGAGCCCGAGCTGAAGGCCGTGCTCGAGCGGGACCTCGAGCCTCTGAAGCGCGTGCAGAAGCCGTTTCCTCGCATCACCTACACCGAGGCCATCGAGGCCATCCGCAAGACCGGCCACCCGATAAACTGGGGCGACGATCTGGGCGGCGACGAGGAGACCATCCTCTGCAGGCAGTTCGACCGGCCGGTGATGGTCCACCGCTATCCGGCGGAGATGAAGGCGTTCTACTTCAAAAAAGATCCGCGTGATCCCAAGGTCGCGCTCGGCGTCGACGTCCTCGCCCCGGAGGGCTACGGGGAGATCGTGGGAGGTGGCCAGCGCGAGGACGATTACGCGACGCTGAAGGCAGAGATCGAAAAGCACAAGCTCCCGCTGGACGCCTTCCAGTGGTACCTCGATCTGCGCAAGTACGGCAGCGTGCCGCACGCCGGCTTCGGACTCGGCGTGGAGCGGACGGTGGCCTGGATTTGCGGCCTGCACCACGTGCGGGAGACCATCCCGTTCCCGCGGATGATGGAACGGCTCACGCCTTGAAGCTGCTGGCCGCGCTGTTCGCGCTGATGCTCGCCGTCGGCCTCGTAACCCTCTGGCTGTGGCGCCGTTCCCCCGAGCCGGAGCCGTGTCAATCGCGCACCGTCGCCCAATCCCGGTCCCCCGACGATCGCTCGGATGCCGAGATCTACGAACTGAAGTGCGGCGCTTCCCTGACCACTCACATCGCGCTGCGTCCCGCGATGGCGTCTCCCAAAGCGCGCGCTGACATCCTCGTCGTGGAAGGAACCGCACCGCTCCGCATGACCTGGACGTCCGCTCGGGAAATCTCGATCGACGCGCCGGAGACACGCATCCTGGTCACGGAAACGCGGTGGCGCGACGTGAGCGTGAAGGTCCGCCCCACGCACTGAAAAACGACTTGGCGTGCTCGGCGGTTGAACTGAGCCGTTACCGTTTCTTCTTCTTGAAGACGTTCTGCTTCGGCTCGGCGGGCACGTACCTTTGGGGCGGAGGCGGCACCGGCTTTCGCCCCGGCCGCGTCGGCGTTTGAGGCGGCGGCGGCTCGGACTCGATCGCCGGCGCGATGGCCGGTTCCGCCGCAATCGGCGGCGGCGGCGCCGGCGACTGTACCTTCACCGTGCGCTGCTCCACCCGCGCCTGCCCGCGCGCCACCTTCGAGAGGGCCGCGATCATCCTCTGCGGCTCGACCGCGAATACCACCGCCCGCCCCGGGCCCTGCATTTCGTCGATCAGCGTGCGCACGCCGGTGTCCGCGGGCAGCCGCGGCGGCAGTTGGAGGGCAGCGTCCTTCACCCCCGCCTGCGTCAACTTGCGCAGCGCCTCCGCTACGTGAGCCTGAAGCTGCTCGTCGCTCTGGTCCGAGGGGCCGATGCCAAAGAGAAACATCTTGCGAAACGCGAGCCGCGGGCCGGGTGAGGTGAGCACCGCCTCGCCCGCCTCGCCCGTGAGCTGCCCTCCGCGCACGAGCTTCGAGAGTCGCGCGGTGAGCCGCCAGTCGACGAGGCCGGCCAGCCCGGTGAGGGGCCGCTCGTCGGAGCTGACGAAGAGGCAAAGGGATTCCGCAGCCGCCTGATCGATCGCGTCCAGTGTGAGGGGGAAGAAGGTCAGATCCATCTAGGCTTTCCTGTCCAGCTTCGGCGTCGCGTTGGGCAAGTCCATGTGCGCGATCCTGTCCAGCACGCCGTTCACGAACGCCGAAGACTCCTCCGAGCCATATTTCTTCCCCAACTCGACGGCCTCGTTGAGCGTCACCCGGACGGGAACGTCCGCGCGCCGCAGGATCTCGTAGACCGCGAGCCTGAGGATATTCCGATCAACACGCGCCATGCGCTCCAGCTTCCAGTGCGTGCTGCTGGTCTGGATCAACGCGTCGATCTGCGGCCTTTCCGACTGGACTCCGCGGACGAGCTCGTCCGCGAACCTCTCGGTGGCTTCGTCGGCTTCCTCGAAGTGCGCCAGCACCCCGCGGACGGCGTCGCGCGGATCGCCCCCGCTCAGGTCGAGTTGATAGAGCGCCTGGAGCGCGCACTCCCGGGCTTTCGTCCGCGAGCCCACGCCTTATTCCGCTCCCGCCGCGCGCAGCGCATGGATCTGCTCCAGGCAGGCGAGCGCGGCCTCGCCGCCCTTGTCCGCCCGCCTCGGGTCGGCGCGCTCCTGCGCCTGCTCGAGCGTTTCACAGGTGAGCACCCCGAAGGCGATCGCGATCGGGTGCGGGCTCGTTCCGCATTCCAGCGCCAGCGCCCCAAGCGCGCGCGCGACCTCGTCGCAGAGGACGCGGTAATGGTCGGTCCCGCCGCGGATCAGGCAGCCGAGGGCCACGATCCCGTCGATGCCGCCTTTTCGCGCGATTCGCGCGGCCAGCGGCGCCAGCTCGAACACGCCCGCGCAGCGATACACGTCCACCCCCGCGGCCTTGCGCTGCGAAAGCGCCTTTTGCGCGCCTTCGAGAAGCTGCTCGACGAGCTCGGCGTTCCAGCGCGTGGCGACGATGGCGATCCGCATCCCTTGCGCCAACAGCTCCCGCTCGGGCGGAGTTCCCCTGCTCATGTGCCGCACATCCTACTTCTTCGTCAGCGAGAGCAGGTGTCCCATCTTGTCCCGCTTCGACTGCAGATAGCTCTCGTTTTCGTGGGAGAGACCCGCCTCGATGGGCACGCGCTCCACCACCTCCAGATCGTACAGGCGCTTGAGGCCGTCGATCTTCTTCGGGTTGTTCGTCATCAGCCGTAGCTTGCGCACGCCCACGTCGCGGAGGATCTGCGCCCCGATGCCGTAGTCGCGCAGATCCGCCTTGAAGCCGAGCTTCACGTTGACCTCGACGGTGTCGTGGCCCTCGTCCTGGAGGTTGTACGCTGTCTCGAGGTAGACGAGCACGCCCTTCCCCGCCTCGTCGATCATCTGCAGCGCGCGGTGGAGCTGCGGGCCGCAGTCGCAGCGGCGGCTGCCGAACACGTCGCCGGTCAGGCACTTGGAGTGGACGCGCACCAGCACCGGCTCGTCGGGCTCCCAGGTGCCTTTGACGAACGCGACGTGCTGGGCGGAGTCGACGTCGTTCTCGTACGCGATGCAGCGCATGTCGCCGCCGAACTCGGTGGGAACGCGCGCTT
Organism: Deltaproteobacteria bacterium; assembly: GCA_005879535.1. Classification (NCBI taxonomy): domain Bacteria; kingdom Pseudomonadati; phylum Myxococcota; class Myxococcia; species Deltaproteobacteria bacterium. Next base: position 35,988 of record VBKI01000077.1, read on the forward strand.
CCGCGCCGCGCCGCACCAGCGATTCGCGGTGCATCCGGTACTGGATGACGTCCGCGACCGAGAGGATGTGAAGGCCATGGGCGGCCGCGAATCGCTGCAGATCCGGCATGCGCGCCATCGTCCCGTCGTCGTTCATCACTTCGCAGATCACGCCAGCGGGAGTGAGGCCGGCGAGGCGGCAGAGATCGACGCTACCTTCGGTCTGTCCAGCGCGCACCAGCACTCCTCCCTTGCGGGCGCGCAGGGGAAATACATGACCCGGCCGCACGAGATCGTCCGGCTTCGCGTTGGGATCGATGGCAGCGCGGATGGTCGTCGCGCGGTCGTGGGCGCTGATCCCGGTGGTGACGCCCCGGGCGGCTTCGATGCTGACGGTGAAGGCGGTGGTGTACGTGCTCTCGTTCTCGTTGACCATCATGGTCAGACCGAGCTGCTTCACCTGGTGCTCGGTGAGCGAGAGGCAGATCAGGCCCCGTGCGTGCTTGGCCATGAAGTTGATCGCCTCGGGCGAGACGAACTGCCCGGCGAGCACGAGATCGCCCTCGTTCTCCCGATCGGCGTCGTCCACCAGGATGACCATGCGGCCCCGGCGCAGCTCATCGAGCGCTTTTTCGACGCGGGCGATGGTGTGTTCCACTGCGTTGCTCCTTCAGGCCCGGAATTGCATCAGGCGCGCCACGTGTTTTCCGAGAATGTCGGCCTCGACGTTCACCTTTGCTCCCACCTCTTTGATGCCCCAGGTGGTCGCGCGCAGCGTCTCGGGAACGAGGAAGAGCGAGATGCGGTCGGGGTCGACGACCGCGTTGACGGTGAGCGAGATGCCGTCCAGCGCGATCGAGCCTTTCGAGACCACCAGAGGCGCGAGGCCGGCAGGCAGCTTCAATGCGACGAGTACCCCCTCGCCGACGGTCTCGCGGCGCACGATCTCGCCCACGCCGTCCACGTGCCCCAGCACGAGATGGCCATCCAATCGATCGCCGAGCGCCATCGGCCGCTCGAGGTTGACCCTGTCGCCGGCCCTGCGGTCGCCGAGCGTGGTCTTCTCCAGCGTCTCGGCGCTCACGTCGGCGGTGAACTGGTCGCCGGAGAAGTCGACGGCCGTGAGACAGGCGCCGTCCACGGCGATGCTCGCCCCGCGCGGCAAGCCGGAGAGCCGGGTCCGCACCGACAGGCGCGCACCTTTGGGCACCCGATCGACCGCCGTCACGGTTCCAACGTCCTCGATGAGGCCGGTGAACATCGAGGCGGGTATACAACGTCCGTCTCCCGCCCGCTTGCTTGAATCTCCCCCGAGAGTCACCATCCAATGAGCATGAACCCCCTCCGCCCGACCCTGATCTTCGCGTTCATCGCCGCTCTGGCCGGCGCGTCCAGCACCGCGATCGCGCAGGAAAATCCTGCAGCGTACGAGCCGCCTCCGCCGCCCCCCGACGACGGCGTGGAGACGCCTCCGCCGCCCTCCGCACAACCTCCGCCGCAGGCTCCGGATCAGCGGACGTTCGAGCAGCAGCTTTCGCCGTATGGGCGTTGGGTCGACACGCCGGAATACGGGCGCGTCTGGATCCCCGCGAACGTGGGATCCGACTGGCAGCCGTACTCGGACGGGCAGTGGGTGAGCACGAGCTCGGGCTGGTCGTTCGCAGCGCCGGTCCCCTGGGGATGGGCCGTCTATCATTACGGCCGCTGGGGCTGGCGCGCGGGGTTCGGGTGGTACTGGGTACCCGGATACGTCTGGGCTCCCGCCTGGGTGTCCTGGCGTTGGGCGAACGGCTACGCCTGCTGGGCGCCGCTGGCGCCGCGCGGCTACATCTATGGCCGCGGATGGCGAGGCTGGGTGGTAGTGCCGCACGCGCACTTCGCGCATCCGATCCGCCGCTGGATCGTGCCCAGGGCGCAGGTCAGCGTGATTGTCCGCTCTGGCCGTCCGGTCCGTGCCTTCCCCACCTGGCACGCGCGCCAGTTCAACGGGCATCGCGGCGGCGGGCACCGCGCGCACGGCCGCCGGTAAGCGCGCGCCACCCATCTTTTGATACCGTCGCCAGGTCCGACCTGGAGGGCGGATGCCCCTGCCCCTTATCGCCGAGCTGAAGCGCCGGCGCGTCTTTCGCGCGCTGGTCGCTTACGGCGGCATCCGCGGCCGGAGCAAATCTTCTGATGCGCCACCCTCGATCGTCGTCCTCCCGTTCGTGAACCTGAGCGCCGAAAGGGAAAATGAATACTTCTCCGACGGGATGACGGAGGAGATCATCAATGCGCTCGCGAACATCGAGGGATTGCGGGTGGTGGCCCGCACCTCGGCATTTTCCTTCAAAGGCAAGAACGTCGACATCCGCAAGATCGGCGAGGAGCTCAAAGTGTCCACCGTGCTCGAGGGCACGGTCCGGCGCCAGGGCAACCAGCTGCGCGTCGCCGCACAGCTCATTGCCGCCAACGACGGCTATCACCTGTGGTCGAAGACGTACGACCGGGAGCTGAACGACATGTTCCTGGTCGAGGACGACGTGGCCCGTGCCATCGTGCAGGCGCTCAAGCCGAAGCTGGTGCAACCGACGGCGATGGTCGAGCGCACGACCGACAGCAGCGAAGCGCACGACTTGTACCTGAAAGGCCGCTATTTGTGGAACCAGCGCTCGAAGGAGGGTCTCACCAGGGCCATTGCCCTGTTCGAGCGGGCAATCGCCCTCGACGCGGGTTACTCGCTGGCCCATTCCGGCCTGGCGGACTGCTACAACGTTCTGGGGGACTACGGAGGAACGCAAGGCGAGGAGGTTGCGTCCAAAGGAAAGACGCATGCGCTCGCGGCCGTGAAACTCGACGATGGACTCGCGGAAGGTCACGCATCACTGGCGGCGTACATGGACCGTGAATGCGACTGGGATGGCGCGAACCGCGAGTTCACGCGCGCCATCGAGTTGAGGCCGGGGTACGCGACGGCTCATCACTGGTACGGTTTCACTCTTCTCGGCCAGGGGCGGCTGGCCGAAGCGCGAGCAGAGGCAGAACGGGCGCGACAGCTCGATCCCACCTCCGTCATCATCAACACGTTCCTCGTCACCGTGCTGCACCACGCCGGTGAATACGATGCCGCCGTCGATCAGGCGCAAAAAACGCTCGACCTGAACCCGGGATTCGACCTCGCACGCGTGTTTCTCGCCTATTCCCATCTTCGCGCCGGCAGGATCGCGGACGCACTCGTGGCCCTGGACAGGGCACCTGCGCCTTCGTCGCAGCTTTCAGTCGTGCGCGCGCATCTGCTCGCCGCGTCCGGCGCGACGACCGATGCGAGCCGTATGCTGACCGAGGTCGAGGCGCATTTCGACGCCAACCCGGTGCCACGTGGATCCCTCGCGTTGGCTCATCTCGCGCTCGGCGAGGAGGACGCGGCATTCGTTTGGTTGGAAAAGGGCTTCGTGGCGCGCGACCAATCCGTGCGCACGATCAAGTTGAACCCGATGTGGGAGCCGATACGCTCGGACCCACGATATCGCGCCCTGCTCAAACGGATGAATCTCGAGCGCTGACGGAACGAGCGGGTCGGCAGATCACGAGCAGGTCTGGCCCGATCCGCTCGACTGCCTGGAGCCGGACCGCCAATGAGCGCGAGCGCGACTGACCGGCCCACGACAGGGCGTCCGCGCCGAAGATCTTCGGTGCGATGAACAGGCGCAGCTCATCCCAGAGCTGCGCTGCGAGGAACTCGCCGTGCACCTTCGCGCCGCCTTCGACGAGCACGGTGGTGATCCCGCGGCGTCCCAGACGCCGCAGCACCGCCAAAAGGGGGCCGCGCTCCGAGATGGTTTCGCCAGGCTGGCGCAGGATCCGGGCTCGCGGCGGAATCGTTCCGAGGACGACGCGCAACGGATTCCGCCCCCCGCGGACGCCGCGCACGGTCAGTCGGGGGTCATCGACCCGGACCGTGCCGGCCCCGACCAGCACCGCGTCGAGCTCGTTGCGCCAGCGGTGGACCAGGCGGCGCGACGCTTCGGAGCTGATCCACTTCGAATCGCCGGCGGCGGTCGCCAGCTTTCCGTCGAGCGTGATGGCGGCCTTCAACACCACCCAGGGAATCCCGGTGGTGATGAATTTGAACCAGGCCTCGTTGGCGGCGTCGCACTGCGCACGCAGGACGCCGGCGCGAACCTCGATGCGGGCGCGGCGAAGCCGGCGGGCGCCGTGGCCGTCCACGAGCGGATTCGGGTCCGCGCTGCCGAAGAACACGCGCCTGACTCCGGCGGCGATGAGCGCATCGGTGCACGGAGGCGTGCGTCCCTGATGGTTGCAAGGCTCGAGCGTCACGTAGACGTCTGCGCCGCGCGCCTTCGCTCCTGCCGCCCGGAGCGCATTCACCTCCGCATGCGGAAGCCCTGCCCTCTGATGATGGCCGCGGCTGATGACCCGGCGGCCGCGGACGACGACGGCGCCGACGGCGGGGTTGGGATGCGTGCGCCCGCGCCCCTTCTCCGCCTCGTCGAGAGCGAGGAGCATGAATTCCTCGCCGGTCACTTCTTCGGCGCGCTCTTGCGCTCGGAGATCAGCTCCTTCAGCTCGCTCATGAACTCGCCGAGGTCCTTGAAGGAGCGGTAGACGCTGGCGAAGCGGACGTAGGCCACCTCGTCCAGCCGCGCCAGCTCGCGCATCACCGCCTCGCCGATCACGGAGCTGGGCACTTCCTTCTCGCCCATTTCCTGCAGCCGCCGCTCGATGCCGTCCACCACCGCTTCGAGCTGATCCGCGCCGACCGGCCGCTTCTGGCAGGCGAGCTTCAGGCCTTCGAGCACTTTCTGGCGATCGAACGACTCCCGGCGGCCGTCCTTCTTGACCACCATGGGCAGGATCTCTTCGACGCGTTCGTAGGTGGTGAAGCGCCGCTGGCAGCCGAGGCATTCGCGCCTGCGCCGGATGACCGCGCCCTGGTTGGAGAGGCGGGAGTCGATCACCTTGTTCTCGACCTCGGCGCAGAACGGACACTTCACGGGTCAGGTGAGCCTCTTCGCGTAGAGCGGGAACTGGCGGGCGAGCTCGCGCACCTCGCCGCGCACGCGCCCGATCTCCGCTTCGTCGTCCGGACGGTCGAGCACGCGGACGATCAGTCTCGCCACCTGCTTCATCTCCCGGACTCCCATTCCGCGGGTGGTGAGCGCGGGCGTGCCCAGCCGCAGGCCGCTGGTCACGAAGGGCTTCTCCGGATCGCCGGGGATCATGTTCTTGTTGGTGGTGATGTCGGCCCTCTGCAACGCTGCCTCCGCCACCTTGCCGGTGAGCTTCTTCGGGCGCAGGTCGCAGAGCACCAGGTGCGTGTCGGTGCCGCCGGCCACCAGGCGCAGACCGCCCTCGATGAGGCCCGCCGCGAGCGCCTGAGCGTTGTCGAGGATGCGCTGCTGGTACTCCTTGAAGTCCGGCTTCAGCGCCTCGCCGAATGCGACCGCCTTCGCCGCGATGATGTGCTCGAGCGGGCCGCCCTGGATTCCCGGGAACACGTTCGAATCGACGGCCTTGGCGTGCTGCTGCTTGCAGAGGATCAGCCCGCTACGCGGCCCGCGCAGCGTCTTGTGAGTGGTGGTCGTCACCGCATCCGCCAGAGGGACCGGCGAGGGGTGCAAGCCGACGGCGACCATGCCGGCGATGTGCGCGATGTCGCAGATCAGCATCGCGCCCACCTCCTCGGCAATCTCGCGCAGCTTGACGAAATCGAGCGTGCGCGGGTAGGCGGAAGCTCCGCAGAGAAAGGCGCGCGGCCGAACTTCGCGCGCCTGCTTCCGCGTGGCGTCGAAGTCGATGCGCTCGGTCTTGGGATCGAGACCGTAGTGATGGATCTCGAAGAGTTTCCCGGAGAAGTTCACCGGCGAGCCGTGCGTCAGGTGGCCGCCCTGTGCGAGCGAGAGCGACATGATGCGATCGCCCGGCCGCAGCAGCGCAAAGTACGTGGCCATGTTCGCCTGCGAACCCGCGTGCGGCTGCACGTTGGCGTGCTCGGCTCCGAACAGCGCCTTGGCCCGATCGATGGCGAGCTGTTCGACCTTGTCGACCACCTCGCACCCGCCGTAGTAGCGCTTTCCCGGAAGGCCCTCGGCGTACTTGTTGGTGAGCGTCGAGCCCTGCGCTTCCAGAACGGCCTCGGAAACGAAGTTCTCGCTGGCGATCAGCTCCAGCCCCTCCGCCTGCCGCCGCGTTTCTTCCCGAATGAGGCGCGCGATCTCTGGGTCGACTTCCTGGAGGGAGCGGTCCATCGAGGCGGGCGGCATGTGCGCCCGCTTCTATCATTCGAAGCGCTGGAAGGCTACGACCGCGTTGGTGCCTCCGAACCCGAAAGAGTTCGAAACTGCGGTCTTGATCCGCACCTCGCGCGCCTGATTCGGCACCACGTCCACATCGCACTGTGGATCCTGGTGCTCGACGTTGATCGTGGGCGGAATGATCCCGTGGTACAGCGCCAGCGCGGAGAATGCGGCCTCGACGCCGCCCGCGGCGCCGAGCAGATGGCCCGTCATGCTCTTCGTGGAGCTGACCATCAGCCCTTTCTTCGCCCAATCTCCGAAGACGCTCTTGATCGCCTTCACCTCGGCGATGTCTCCGACCGGCGTGGAAGTGCCATGCGCGTTGACGTACTGCACATCCTCCGGCCGGAGCCCGGCATCCTGCAGGCACAGGCGCATCGCGCGCTCTGCGCCGCCTCCACTCGGCTGCGTGATGTGGAAGGCGTCGGCGGTGGCGGCGTACCCGGTCAGCTCGCAATAGATGCGCGCGCCGCGGCGCTTCGCGTGCTCCAGCTCTTCGAGGATGAGGATGCCCGAGCCCTCTCCCGGCACGAAGCCGTCGCGGTCCTTGTCGAATGGCCGTGAAGCCTTTTCCGGCGCATCGTTGCGCTCGCTGACGGCGCGCGCGGACGTGAAGCCGGCGATCCCCAGGAGCGTGATCGTCGCCTCCGCCCCGCCGCTGATCATCACGTCGACGTCGCCGTGCTGCAGGTGGCGCAGGGATTCCCCGAGCGCGTGATTGCCGGTGGCGCAAGCGGAGACCGGAGCATAGTTCACGCCGGCGGCGCCGTAGCGGATGGAGATCTGTCCGCCCACAAGGTTGACGATGATGGAAGGAATGAAGAAGGGGCTGACGCGCCGGTGCCCCTTCTGGACTGCCGTCAGATGCGTTTCCTCGAGAGTGGCGAGTCCGCCCATGCCGGACCCGACGATCACGCCGGTCCGCTCTCCGAGCGGCTTGTCGGTGGGGAGCCCCGCATCCCTGAGCGCAAGCTCGGTCGCCGCCAGTCCGAACTGGATGAAGAGGTCGTTGCGCCGGGCCTCTTTCTTGTCCATGAACTGCGAGGCGTCGAAGTTCTTCACTTCTCCGGCGATCCGGCTGGGTAGCTCCTTCGCATCGAAGCGAGTGATCGGGCCGATGCCGGACTTGCCGGCGATGGCGGCCTCCCACGACTGCTTGGTGCCCGTTCCCAAGGGAGTGACGAGGCCGATTCCGGTGACGACCACTCTGCGTTCGACGCGCTGCATGTGCTGAACCTATTTCTTGTGCTCGTTGATGAAGTTCACCGCGTCCTGGACCGTCTTGATGTGCTCGGCCTCCTCGTCGGGGATCTCGACCTCGAACTCCTCTTCCATCGCCATCACCAGCTCGACGATGTCCAGCGAGTCGGCGCCGAGGTCCTCGATGAAGGCGGATTCCGCCTTGATCTCGTCCTCGCCGACCCCGAGCTGCTCCGCGATGATGCTCTTGACCTTCGCCTCGACGGACATGGGCCGATCCTTTCTATCCCTGAAGCTAAAACTGGCGCGGCCTTGTAGCACGCTTTTGCGCGCTCGCAAGCCCGCCCGCGTCACAAGTTATTGACAGACTCCATTGATGCACCGGTTCTCGGCGGGGCAGTCGAGGTCGCTGCTGCAGCGCAGTGACGCTGGACGGGTGACGCACTGGCCGTAGTAGCACGACTCCGGGTAGATGCAGTCCCGGTTTTCGGTACAGCTTGCCACCGCCTTCCCTCCTCTGTTGCAGATGCCGACCTTGCAGACTTCCCCTTCCTTGCAATCCTTGTGGCCGGCGCACTGCACCGTGCAGTGACCGTTGCGGCAGCGATACGAGTCGAGGCACTGGGGCTGACCGTCCGGGCCCGGCTGCGTGCCGTCGCCCTCGCAGTCTCCGAACGACTGGAACTGACAAGTACGGCCCTGCACTGCGACGCCGCCCTCCGCCGGCGCCGAGCCGTCGACGCATTCGAGCCCATACGCGCAGTCGAAATTCCGGGTGCAGGCGTCGTTCCGCATCTTCTTCTTCAGCTCGCCCTGACCCTGGCACGCGGCGAGCGCGAGGAGCGCGGCGACAGCCGCCTGCTTCACTTGAACACCTCCCGCAACACGGTCGACAGACCCGCCGGGTCCTCCACCGGATAAGCGCGCAAGCCCTTGTCGATGCGCCGCACCAAACCGGAAAGCACCTTGCCTGGGCCGATCTCGACCACGGTGTCGACGCCGTTCACGGCCATCTTCTGGATCGTCTCGACCCAGCGGACGGCGGCGGTGACCTGCGTGAGCAGCAGCGCCACGATCCGCGCCGGATCGGTGTTGGGCTCGGCGGTGGCGTTGGCGATCACCGGCGCATTCGGCTGCTTGATCTGGATGCCGCCCAGCACTTCCGCGAGCTTCGGCTGCACCGGGGACATGAGCGAACAGTGGAAGGGAGCGCTGACCGGCAAGGGCACGGCGCGCTTTGCGCCCTTCGCCTTGCACACCGCGATCGCGCGGTCCACCGCCGCCGCGTGCCCGGCGATGACGGTCTGCTCCGGCGAATTGTAGTTGGCGGGCTCCACCACCTTGCCGGGTTCGTGCTCGCGCGCCTCGGCGCATGCCTCCTTCACCCGCTGCGGCTCGAGGCCGAGGATCGCGGCCATGGCCCCTTCGCCCGCCGGGACGGCGTCCTGCATGAAGGTGCCACGCGCGCGCACGGCCCGCACTCCGTCCTGCAGGCTCATCGATCCCGCGGCCACCAGCGCCGAGTACTCGCCCAGCGAATGGCCTGCGTAGAACGCGGGAAACTGGAAACCGCCGCCAGCTTCACGCATCAGGACGCGGTGGACCGCCGCGGAGACCGCGAGGATCGCCGGCTGTGTGTTGGCAGTCCTGCGCAGATCGTCTTCCGGACCTTCGAACATCAGCTTGAGCAGCCCGCCGCCGAGCGCCGCGTCGGCTTCGTCGAGGGCGGCGCGCGCCGCCGGAAACGCCTCGGCGAGCGCCTGTCCCATCCCCACGTACTGTGATCCCTGCCCGGGAAATACGAATGCGAGCTTCATGGGTCACCAGCGCATGAGCGCGCTGCCCCAGGCCATTCCGCCGCCGATCGCCATCATCAGGATCAGATCGCCGTCCTTGAGCTTGCCGGCGCGGTTGGCCTGATCGAGCGTGAGCGGCACCGAGGCGGAAGAAGTGTTGCCCACCTGATCGATGTTCACCTCGCACTTCTCCAACGGAATCTCCAGCCGCTTCATCACCGCGTCGAGGATGCGGAGGTTCGCCTGGTGCGCGATCACGTAGTCGACGTCCTTCGGCTGATAGCCGTTCCGCTGCAGCGCCTCGCGCGAGGCGGCCTCGAGCACCCGGACGGCCGTCTTGTAGACCTCGCGGCCGTTCATCTTGATGAACTGCTCGCGCTTCTCCCAGACGTCGGGACTGAACGGCTTCTGGCTTCCGCCGCCGGGGATCTTGAGGATGTCCGCCTGCGTCCCGTCGGTGTACAGGTGGGTGGAGAGGATTCCACGGTCCGGCCGAGTCTCGGGGACGACGACCATCGCGCCGGCGGCGTCGCCGAAGAGCACGCAGGTGGCCCGGTCCTTCCAGTCCGAGATCCGGGTGAGAAGCTCGGCGCCGATCACCAGCACCTTCTTCGCCGTACCGCCGCGGAGGAAGCTGTCGGCGATGGAGAGCGCGTACAGGGAGCCTGCACACGCCGCGCTGACGTCGAAGCAGACCGCCTTCTTCGCTCCGATCTTCGCCTGCACGAGCGCCGCCGCTGAAGGAAACGGCATGTCGGGCGTCACGGTGCCGACGACGATCATGTCGAGCTCCGCCGGCGCGATTCCGGCCATCTCCAGCGCCTTGTGCGAGGCGGCCGTCGCCATGTCGCTGGTCGCCTCGTCCGGGGCCGCGATGCGACGCGCGCCAATCCCGGTGCGCTCGCGGATCCAGGCGTCGCTGGTGTTGATGCCGAATTCCTTCACCAGGTCATCGTTCGTGACCTTGCGGGCGGGGAGATACGTGCCGGTTCCGACGATGCGCGAGCGTTGCATGTGCTTCTCCGCAAAAAGGCGCGGAGATTACAGCGTATACGCGCCGCGTCAAGACGCAGCGCGCTGCGCAAAAAGCTCCTCGCCGCGCCGCGCCGCCGCGGTGAGGTCCTCCTCAAGATGCTGCTGCGCGAACGCTTCGGCCCCGGACAGCGCGTTCAGGATCGCGCGGTGTGTGGAGCGCCCGTGCGCGATCATCGCGACCCCTTGGACGCCGAGCAGGGGAGCGCCGCCCACCTCCTCGTAATCGACACGCTTCTTCACCTGTTCCAGCTGCGATTTGATCAAAAGAGCGCCGGCGCTCGCCACCCTGCTGGACTGGATCTGGCGCTTGAGGAGCTGTCCGAATGCCCAGACGGCGCCCTCCGCCGTCTTCAACAGCACGTTGCCGGTGAACCCGTCGGTCGCGATCACGTCGAACAGTCCGGAGAAGACATCCTTGCCCTCGACGTAGCCGGCGAACGCTATCCCGCTTTCGGGCTTGCGCAAGGCCGCTGCGACGGCGCGCGTCAGTTCGGTCCCCTTTCCTTCTTCCTCCCCGTTCGCGACCACGCCGACCTTCGGGTGAAGGACGCGGAGCACGCGTCGCGCGTAGACCTCGCCCATCAGCGCGAACTGGGCGATCTGCAGCGGCGTGCACTCGACGTTGGCTCCCATGTCGACGAGCACCGCCCGGCCGGCGCCGCCGAGAGTCGGCAACGAGCCGCCGATGCACGGCCGGTCGACGTGGTCGAGCCGCCCGAGCACGAACAGCGCGCCGGCCAGCACCGCCCCGGAGTTTCCCGCGGAGACCATGGCCGAAGCCTCGCCGGACTTGCACAGATCGAAGCAGACGCGCATCGAGCTGTCCTTCTTGCGCCGCAAGGCCTGGCCGGGGTGCTCGTCCATCTCCACCACTTCCGAGGCGTGGCGGATCTGCAGCTCTTCTTCGCCGGCGCCGAGCCGCTGCAATTCGGAGCGCAGCCGCGCTTCGTTCCCGACGAGCAGGATCTGCAGGCCCCGCTCGCGATGAGCGCGCAGGGCACCCTCGACGGTCGATGCGGGCGCGAGGTCCCCGCCCATGGCGTCGAGCGCGATCATGGTACAGGCCAAAGCATAGGCGCATACCCGCGCCTTCGGCGCGGGAGCGCCTACTCCTCGGCGCCGGGCTGTACCTGCTTGCCGCGATATTGGCCGCACTTCGGGCAGGCGCGGTGCGGGAGAACCGGCTCGCCGCAGTTGGGGCAAGTCCCGACGTTGGGAGCGGTGGCCTTCCAATGCGCGCGCCGCTGGTCGCGCTTCTGGCGGCTGGTTCTCTTCTTCGGAACGCCCATTCACTTCTCCTTCTTCTGCAGCTGGATGCCCTTCAGGGCGGCCCAGCGCGGATCCACGACGGAGCGGTCGCAGCCGCACTCGCCTTCGTTGAGGTCCTTGCCGCATCTGGCGCAGAGGCCGAGGCAGTCCTCGCGGCAGAGCGGCGAGGAGGGAATCTGCAGAAGGATCTGCTCGCGGAGGGCCGCAGCGAGATCGATCTCCTTGCCGGCGTAAGCCTCCTCGTCGACGAGGCCGGGATCGAAGCTGCCTTCAGCATCGTCGGCGCGGTGCTCTTCGCGCTCGTGCACGGCCTGGGCTTCGGGGACGTAGGTGCGGATCAGCTCGGCGGCTTCTTCGATGCGTACGGCGTTCAGGCACCGCTTGCACGGACCGGTCAGCGGAACGCGGAATTTCGCCTGGACCAGTACCTTGCGGCCCATCTTGGTGGCGGTTCCACGCAGATGCGATGCGCCGGCGGCGTGGAACTCGGTAGGCGGATCGGCGCGCAGGACGCCGTCGAGAAATTCACGCGTCAGGTCCGCCTCGAAGGGCTGGTTTGCCTCTTCGAGGGCATCCACATTGAGAATCAGATCGGCCACGGGCGCCCTGGGAGAGCGGCGTATTAATGGCGGACGCGCCGTGAAGTCAAGGCGATGCATGCCACGCGGAAGCCAGCCGACAGGCCGATCGTCGCGCGGCTCCTTCGAAAGTTGATAGGGTGCGCCACATGAAACGCGTCACGATCTCGTCCCTGATTTTCGCCCTGATCTTTGGCCTCCTCGCCACCTGGCTGGGCCCGAAGATGATCTCCTATTGGTACTCGCCACCGGTGCCCGCCGGCGCCGCGTCGGCATTCAACTGCACGGACGCCGTGAACTGGGCGATGAACAAGCTCGTCCTCACCCAGCTCATCGGCAGCGTCATCGGGTTCGCCGTCGGGATGATCGTCGGCATCGTCATGCGTGGAAAACCGGTGCCGCCGCCCGCGGCGCCACCTACGACGAAGGTCTGATACGGCACATTGACGGGGCGGGGGCATCGGAAGGACAAGGTGTCCCGGGCGCGCTGGCTGGGGGGAACGCGCGCAGGAAGGGGCGGCGGAACCGGGGATGACGCGGTTCCCTCGCCCCTTCCTCGATCCTGAAAGCATGAGGGCCCGGTTTATCGCGATTACCGATCGCGGCCCTTGCGACCCAGCTTCTCTCCGAACACGTCGCCGAGCGACGCCCGGCCTCCCTGCTGGTTGCGCATGTACTCGCGGTAGTCCTCGCCCTCGTGCAGTGCGGCCTTCACCGAGAGCGCCACCTTGCGCTCGTGCGGGTCCATGTCGATGACCTTCACGTCCAGCTCGTCGCCTTCCTTCACCACGTCGCGCGGGTTCTCCACGCGCTCGTCGCGAAGCTCACTAACGTGCACGAGGCCTTCGATGCCGGGCTCGATCTCCACGAAGGCGCCGAAGTCGGCGACCTTGGTGACCTTGCCCTTCACGCGGCTGCCGATCGGGTACTTCGTGGGCAGCTCCGTCCATGGATCCGGATGGAGCTGCTTGATGCCGAGGGAGAACCGCTCGTTTTCGACGTCGATGTTCAGCACCACCGCCTCGACCTCGTCACCCTTCTTGTACAGGTCGCCGGGGTGCTTGATGCGCTGGGTCCAGGAGATGTCGCTCACGTGCACGAGCCCGTCGATGCCCTCCTGCACGCCGACGAAGATGCCGAAGTCGGTGACGTTGCGCACCTGACCGCGGATGACCGATCCGATGGGGTACTGCTCCTCGAGCAGGGTCCAGGGATTCGGCTCGATCTGCTTCATGCCGAGGCTGATGCGCTTCGCTTTCGCGTCCACGTCCAGCACGACCGCGTTCACCTGGTCGCCGATGGCCATGACCTTGCTCGGGTGCTTCACCCGCTTGGTCCAGCTCATCTCGCTGATGTGGACCAGGCCCTCGACGCCAGGCTCCATTTCGATGAAGGCGCCGTAGTCCGTCAGGGAGACGACCTTCCCGGTGACGCGCGTTCCCGGCGGATACTTGTCCGCCGCATGCGCCCAGGGATCCTCCTGGATCTGCTTGAGGCCCAGGCTGACGCGCTCGGTGGCCGGATCGAATTTCAGCACGATCACGCGCAGCTCGTCGCCGACGTTGAGCATCTCGCTCGGGTGCCCGACGCGGCCCCAGCTCATGTCGGTGATGTGCAAGAGGCCGTCGATGCCGCCCAGATCGATGAATGCCCCGTAGTCGGTGAGGTTCTTCACGATGCCGGTGAGGACGGCTCCCTCCTTCAGCTTCTGGAGGGTGTCCTTCTTCAGCGTCTCCCGCTCCTTCTCGAGCAGGACGCGCCGGCTGAGCACGATGTTGCCGCGCTTCTTGTTGAACTTGATGACTTTGAACTTGAACTTCTCGCCGATCAGCTTGTCGAGATTGCGGATCGGCCGGAGGTCCACCTGCGAGCCGGGGAGGAACGCCTTCACACCGATGTCGACGGAGAGGCCCCCCTTGACCCGTCCGACGATGGTGCCCTCGACGAGCTCGTCGCGCTCGCACGCGGCGGAAATCTCGTCCCAGATGCGCATCTTGTCGGCCTTCTCCTTGGAGAGGACGACCATGCCCGTGTCGTTCTCGCGCGACTCGAGCAGCACTTCCACGGTGTCGCCCACCTTGACGTTGGGCTTGCCGTCGGCGAGGCCGAACTCCTGGATGGGAACCTGGCCCTCGCTCTTGTACCCGATGTCCACAACTGCGTAGTCCTTGGTGAGCTGGACCACCGTGCCGCGGACGATCTCGTTCTCCTTCAGCTCGCCGCCCTTCGTCGTGCCCCTTCCCTTGAAGGACTCCTCGAGCATTGCAGCGAAGTCTTCCTCGCCGCCGATCAAGTCACTTTGCGGATTCGCCATTTAAAGGTTTGCCTGCGATTCTTTTCAAGTCGCCCCCTGAAAACGAAAGCGCCGCTTGCCATGGGGAGTGATGGCAAACGGCGGAAACCGGACTCCGCCTGAAAGCGCGGGCGGACCCTACTGAACGCCCCGGATGGTGTCAAGGTTGCCCGGAATTCAGATGCTTCAGCCGCTCCGAGGCTTCGCGACAACACCGTTCCACGACCTGATCCAGGTCCAGTCCGGTGGTGTCCACCAGGATCGCGTCGGAGGCGGCGCGAAGCGGGGCGATGCTGCGCTCGCTGTCGTCCCGGTCGCGCCGCCGCTGGTCGGCCAGGACCTCTGACAGAGGGACGGACAGTCCCCTCTCCACCAGCTCCGCATGGCGCCGCTGTGCCCGCGCCTCGTCGGAAGCGGTGAGGAAGAACTTCACGTCGGCGTCCGGAAAAACGACGGTCCCGATGTCGCGTCCTTCGAGCACGGACCCGCGGCGCGAGGCGTGTCCAAGGTCGCGCTGCAACTGCAGGAGCTCTTGCCGGACGACCGGCCGCGCCGACACGACGCTCGCGCCGCGGCTGATCTCCGGCGTGCGGATCGCGTCGGTCACGTCTTCGCCGCCGAGAAGCACGCGGTCGCCGCGGAAAGTGATGCCCAGGCCGGCATGGAGGAGGCGGCGCAACCCCTCGTCGTCCTCCCAGCCCACCGCCGCGCGACGCGCGGCGAGCGCGACGGAGCGGTAGATGGCGCCCGTATCGATGATGGTAAAGCCGAGCCGCCTGGCGAGCTGACGAGCAACCGTGCTCTTGCCCGCACCGGCGGGCCCGTCGATGGCGACGATGGGCACGGTCACGCCGGGCGAGATAACCCGGGCGGGGACGCGCATCAAGCGCTCAGGCGTGCAGCGTCACGAGCAGCACGAGGCGCACTGCGGCCACGGCGGCGACGCTCCAGGGCAACCAAGGTCGCGGCGCGCGGTCCGTCTCCGGGAGCTGCTCCTCGTCGTCGTCCGGCAAGGGCGGCGTAGACGGTCTCCCCGCCGCATCGATGGCGAGCACCGGCGAGAACGCGCCGGGCGTCAATCTCATGATGACGATGATTGCGAGAGCTGCCGCGATCGCCAGCGCCATTTGCTCCATGGTGGTCGCAAGCTGTGCGCTCTCACCGCGGAGTGGCTAGTGCCGCGGAGCGGACAGGCGAGCAGGCGCTTTGCTATGGTGCGCCGCCATGCGCGCCTTCATCGCCTCGATGCTCGCTTTCGCCTCCGCGGCCTTCGCTCAGCAGCAGGATTTCTCGAAGGTGGAGGTGAAGGCGGCGAAGGTTGCGGGCAACGTCTACGTGCTCACCGGCTCCGGGGGAAACATCGGCGCCACCGTCGGCGATGACGGAGTCGCGATCATCGACGATCAGTTCGCGCCGCTGGCCCCGAAGATCCAGGCGGCGCTCCGGCAGCTCTCGCCCAAGCCGGTGCGATTCGTGATCAACACGCACTGGCATGGCGACCACACCGGTGGCAACGCGGAGTTCGCCGACACGGCAGCGATCCTGGCTCACTCGAACGTGCGGAAGCGGCTGATGATGGGCGGCAAGACCACCTTCATCGAGTTCCCGCCGGTGACGGGAAAGGCCCTTCCCGTGGTGACGTTCGAGCAGGGCCTGTCGCTGTGGTGGAACGGAGAGGAGATCCGCGCCATCCACCCCGGCATCGGCCACACCGACGGCGACAGCGTGATCTGGTTCATGAAGAGCAACGTGGTCCACATGGGCGATGATTACTTCGCCAGCGCCTTTCCCTTCGTCGACCTCGGCAGCGGCGGGAGCGTGGTCAAGCTGATCGCCTCGCTGGATGTGATCCTCGGACAGATTCCCGCGGATGCGAAGGTCATCCCGGGACATGGGCCCGTGACCGACGTGGCGGGCCTTCGCAAGTATCGCCGCATGCTGGACGAGGTGGTCGCCACCGTGAAGAAGGCGCGCGCCGCGGGCAAGACCGTCGAGCAGATGCAGAAGGAAAAGATCCTCGCGCCCTGGGACGAGTGGGGAAAGGGATTCATCAAGGCGGACATCTTCATCGCGACCGTCGCCGAGGATCTGGCGAAGAAGTAGGCAGGTGCGCAGCTTCGCCACATGCCGATCAAGTCCTTGCAACAGCGAGCGAAGAAGGCGAAGCGCGAAGGAGTACCGGCTGCGATCCGGGACACGGACTTCGGCGGCGCCGCGAAGAGCCGCCATGCGGCGAAGAAGAGCCGCAGCATCCGGGCCCGCGCCGGCCTCGAGCAGCGAAAGGTCTCCCGGAAGAAGGCGCCTGGCGAGGGACTGGCGGCGCGCAAGCAGGCCGACTTTCCCCGGCCGGCCGGCGAGCCCGCACCGCGCAACCGGGCACGGCGCCGGATGGCGGGAACCGATCTGAAGGCGCCAAAGATCGGGTCGGACCGGTCTACGCTGGTGCCGTTCTAGCGCGGCGCTATGCCCCGTTCGACCCAGGTTGGGTCACCGGGCCGAGCTTGCGGAACTTTGCGTACCGGTCGTCGACGATGGCGCCGGGGCCCAGCTGCCGCAGGGCGCGCAAGTGGCGGCGCAACGCTCCGCCGAGGTTCTGGGCAGTGATGTCGGGATCGCGGTGTGCGCCGCCAGAGGCTTCCTCGACCAGCTCGTCGACGATGCCGAGCTCGTATGCATCGCGCGCCGTCAACTTCAGGGCTTCCGCGGCCTTCTCGCCCTTCGAGCTGTCGCGGTACAGGATCGCGGCGCAGGACTCGGGCGAGATCACCGAGTACCAGCTGTATTGAAGCATCAGCAGCCGGTTGCAGACCCCGATGGCCAGCGCGCCGCCGGACCCGCCTTCTCCGATGACGACCGAGATCACCGGTACCAACAGTCCCGCCATCTCCTCCAGGCAGACCGCGATGGCTTCCGCCTGGCCGCGCTCTTCCGCGTCGATTCCCGGGTAGGCGCCGGGAGTGTCGATGAAGGCGATCACCGGGCGCCCGAAGCGCTCCGCGAGCTTCATCAGCCGCAGCGCCTTGCGGTAGCCCTCCGGGCGCGGCATCCCGAAGCTGCGCACGATGTTTTCCTTGGTCGATCTCCCCTTCTGCTGTCCGATGACCATCACCGGCTCGCCGTCGAACCGGGCAAGTCCGCCGATCAGCGCCTGATCGTCGGCGAACGAACGGTCGCCGTGCAGCTCGAGCCAATCGGTGAACAGGCGCTGGACGTAGTCGAACATGTACGGACGGTTCGGGTGGCGCGACAGTTGGACCACCTGCCACCGCGACAGCTCGTTGAAGATCTCCTGCTGGAGCCTGGCGCAGCGCTTCTCCAGTCGGCGGATCTCGCCGTCCAGCGTGCCGGCGCTGCCCGAGCCCTCCCCGGTCGCTGCGTGCCGCTTCAACTCCGCGAGCTTCGTCTCCAGTTCCAGCAGCGGCTTCTCAAAATCGAGCGCGTATGTAGCCATCGAACCTTTCACGAAGGGGCGCCCTCGTACCACCGCCCCGCCTGCTCGCAAAGGCGCACCGCGTCGAACGGCCACTCCAGCGGCGCGCCGGCATCCTTGGCGAACCAGGTGCGCTGCCGTCGGGCGTACTGCCAGGTCCGCGCGTTGGTGCGCTCCTCCGCGAGGGCCCAGTCGCCGATCCGCAGCGCCTCGGCGCACTCCGCATAGCCGATGATCTTCAGCGCTTTCGTCGCTCCCCGCTGGATCAGCCATTCGGTCTCGCGCCGCAGCGAGCCGTCGCCAAACATCCGCCGCGTGCGCGTTTCGATTCGGGAGCGCAGGACGTCGCGAGGCGGATCGAGAAACCAGAGCGCCGCGTCGTAGCGCGCCTCCGCGAAGCCGTGCTCACGCTGCAGCTCACTCAGCGGCCTTCCCGACAGGGCGTGCACCTCCAGCGCCCGTTCGATGCGGACCCGGTCGTTGGGGAGGATCTTCGCGGCCGCCGCCGGATCGACTCCACGGAGCCGTTCGTGCAGCGCCGGCACGCCCTGCCCCTCGAATTCCTCGCGAAGCGCCTCGCGGAACTCCGGCGACGCGCCCGGCGCATCGAGCAGCCCGCGGAGCAAGGCGCGGATCCACAGCCCGGTCCCGCCCGCGATGATCGCGCGCTTTCCTCTGCTCGCGATCTGGGCAATGGCGGCATCCGCCAGCTCGACGAACCGCGCCGCGTCGAGCTGCTCCTCGGGTTCGGCGACGTCGAGCAGATGATGCCGCGCACGGGCCCGCTCCTCGGCCGTCGGCTTGGCCGTCGCAGCGTCGAGCCCGCGGTAGCACTGCTGGGAGTCCGCCGACACGATCTCCGCCCCGAGCTTTTCCGCCAACTCGACGGCCAGCGCGGTCTTCCCCGACGCGGTCGGGCCGCAGATCACGACCACCCGCTGCATCCGGCAACGTTACAACAGCTTGTCGGGCGTGATCGGAAGGGCGCGGATGCGCTTGCCCGTCGCATTGAACACGGCGTTGGCGATGGCCGCGGCGGCGCCGGTGATCCCGATCTCGCCGATGCCTTTCACCCCCGCCGGATCGACGATGTCGTCCTTCTCGACGGGAATGAAGATCGGGTCGATGACGACGACGTCCTTGTGAGACGGCACGTGGTAGTCCGCCAGGTCGCGCGTCATGACCCTGCCGAGCTTTTCGTCGTAGACGGAGTGCTCGTGCAGCGCCATGCCGATTCCCCAGACCATCCCGCCCATGAACTGGCTGCGGGCAAGGCGCGCGTTGAGGATGCGACCCGCAGCGAACGCGCCGATCAGCCGCGTCACCCGTACCATGCCGAGCTCCGGGTCCACTTCCACCTCGGCGAACTGGGCGCCGAACGAATGCAGCGCATATCTCTTCCGATCCTCGGACGGCGCGACTTCTCCCACCGCTTCCACCGATTCGCGAGGGCGGCCTCCGATCGCGTCGAGCTTCTGCCGCAACGCCCGACACGCCGCCTCCACTGCCGAGGCGACGCTCGCGGCCGTGATCGACCCGCCGGACCGCGGCGCCTCGGGCATCTCCGTGTCGCCGAGATCGAATCTGACCTTCTCGTACGGAACACCGAGCGTCTCCGCGGCCACCTGCGCCATCACCGTGTAGGTCCCACCACCGATATCGACGGCGCCACTCCGGACCAGCACGCTTCCGTCAGGGTCCATCCGCGCGAGAGCGGACGCCTTGGTGTAGTTCGCGGGATACGAGGCGGTCGCCATCCCGGTGCCGACCAGCTTCCCCGCCCGCAACGCCAGCTCGGGCCTTCGCGTCCGCTTCTGCCATCGGAATCGCTCCGCGCCCAGCTCGTAGCAGCGCCGCAACGACTTGCTCGAGAACGGTTTGCCCTCGGTGGGATCGATCTCCGCGTAGTTCTTCAGACGGAACTCCACCGGATCGATCCCAAGCTCGTGCGCCAACTCGTCGATGGCGGACTCCAGCGCGAAGCTGCCGCTCGACTCCCCCGGCGCCCGCATGTACGTAGGGGTGCCGATGTCCAGGCGCACGAGCCGGTGTTTCGTCTCCACGTTGTCGCACTGGTACTGGTGCCGCGAGACCAGCGCGGCCGGCTCGATGAAGTCGTCGAAGCGGGAGGTGGTGGAGACGCTCTCGTGCCTGAGCGCAATCAGCTTCCCGTCCTTGCCGGCCGCCACCGAGACCTTCTGCCGCGTCCGCGGACGGCCGCCGACCATCCCGAACATCTGCGGGCGCGAGAGCGCGATCTTCACGGGCCGCCCGAGCTGCTTCGCCGCGAGCGCCGCGATCAACACGTGCGACCACGCAGAGCCCTTGCAGCCGAATCCGCCGCCGACGAACTTGGCGATCACGCGCACGTTGCCGGGCGGCACCGCAAATGCTTTCGCCAGCTTCTTGCGGACGCCGAAGATGCCCTGGGTCGCGTCGTAGATCGTCAATCGACCCCCGCTCCACACGGCGAGCGTGGCGTGCGGCTCGAGCGGGTTGTGGGTCTCCGGCGGCGTCTCGTACTCCGCCTCCACCTTGTGCTCCGCGCGACGCAGATTGGCGTCGACGTCGCCGCGCAGCTGATCCGCAGGCTGTGACCCCGCGGCATTGCGGATGTCGTGCGGAAAGGCAGCGTGCAGCTCGTCCTCCATCCGCACCGTGAACGGAAGCCGTTCCACCCTCACTTTCACCCGCCCAGCCGCGTGCAGGGCACGCTCGAAGGTGTCGGCGATCGCCACCGCGACCGGCTGGTTGCTGTAGAGGATCTGGTCCTCCTGGAACGCCGGCTGCGCGCCCCCGGGAAGCCTCATCGCGTTGAACGGCGTGAGCACGGCGATCACCCCCGGATCCTTCTCCGCGGAAGCCGTGTCGACGGCCGTGATCCGTCCTTTGGCCACGGTGCTCGTCACCAGCGCGCCGTAAAGGACGCCCGAGGCTGGCCACTCGTACGCGTAGCGCGCCTCTCCGGTGACTTTCGCGCGGCCATCCGCTCGGAGGTACGGCTTTCCGATGTCGGCGCTCATGACGCGATCTCCGCGGAGAGCATGAGCGCGCGCACGGCGGTGCGCTTCGCCAGCTCCACCTTGAATGCGTTGTCCCGGCGCGGCTTCGCTCCCCGCAGCGCCATCTCCGCGGCGTCCGCAAACGTCTGCCGCGTTGCGGGTCGCCCTTCGGTCGACCGCTCCGCTTCCGGCACGCGCCACGGCTTCGTTCCCACTCCACCGAGGGCGAAACGCGCCGCG
>VBKI01000077.1:57137-89023 GCA_005879535.1 Deltaproteobacteria bacterium
GAACGCGTATGCCTGGCGGTCGCGCACTTTCACGTACCGCGAGCGCGCCGCGAGCGCATCCATCGGGATGCGAACACCGGTGATCAGCTCTCCGACCCGCAGCGAGAACTCCTGGTCGGGATGGTCGCCGGGCAACAGGTGCAGATCGCCGATGGGGATCTCGCGTTCGCCCCCCGGACCGCGGACGCGGACCACGGCGTCGAGTGCGTACAGCGCCACGCACATGTCCGAAGGGTGCGCCGCGATGCACTTGTCGCTGACGCCGAGGACGGCATGCATCCGGGTCCAGCCGTCCATCGCGTCGCAACCGGACCCGGGCTCACGCTTGTTGCAGCGCGTTCCGAGGTCCCGATAGTACGCGCAACGCGTCCGCTGGAGCAGGTTGCCGCCGACGGTCGCCGCGTTTCGAAGCTGTGGAGAAGCGCCCGAAAGAAGCGCCTCGGACAGGCCTGGCGCCGCACGGCTCACGTCCCGGTGCTCCGCGACGGCAGCATTGGAGGCGAGAGCACCGATCTCGAGAGCTCGATCGCGGACCTCGATCTTCCCGAGGTCGAGCCGCGCGACATCGACGACGCGCTCCGGATTGAGCACCTCGGCGAGAAAAGCCGCCCCGGAACCCGATGCGACGGCATCGTCGATGCTGCTGGCCCGCTGGAAGGTGAAGAGGCGCATGTCAGGCCCTCCCCGCCACGTCGCGGATGGCGGCGACGATGTTCGGGTATGCGCCGCAGCGGCAGAGGTTTCCGCACATGCGCTCGCGGATCTCGTCGTCGTCCTGCGGCTTTCCTTCCCGGAGCAACGCGACGGCCGAGAGGATCTGACCCGGCGTGCAGTACCCGCATTGCAAGGCGTCCTGCTGCAAGAAAGCCTGCTGCATCGGGTGCAGCTCACGGCCGCGCGCCAGGCCCTCGATGGTGGTGACGTGGGCGCCCTCGAGCTGCGCCACGAGCTTGAGGCAGGAGTTCACGCGCTGCCCGTCGATGATCACGGTGCAGGCCCCGCATTGCCCCATGTCGCATCCCTTCTTCGCTCCGGTGAGCCCGAGGTTCTCGCGCAACGCATCGAGAAGCACGACGCGCGGCTCGACCCGCAGGCTGCGCTGGTCGCCGTTCACGACCAGCTTCACGTCGACCAGATCGGCTATCGCGGGACCGGCTTTCAGGTCCGGCGCCGGCCGCGACGACGCGCAGGCCTGCAGCACCGCCGCGCCCAGCGCCACGGCGAGGCTGTTCACGAGGAGCTCGCGTCTTCCCATTCCACGCGGCGCCGCCCGGACGGCGAGCCGCGCCTCGCGGATGGCAGCGAGCAGCGTCGCCTCCGCCTCCGGCGCATCGCGGCGCAGCCTCACGCGGTGTCTCTCGTCGAGGAGCACGACGGTCAACGCGGCGCGGCCCGCTCCGTGAATGCGCCACATCTCCGGCCGGGGTCCGACGTCGCGCGGCTCGTCGTCCGCTCCGAACAGGGTCCCGTGACCGGGTGCGAACGCGAACAGCGGCGCACCGAGGCCGCGCAACTCGGTTCGGAAGGCTTCGTCGAACTGCGGCCGCTCGCGGCAGAACGCCAGCAGACAAGGTCTCTTCGGCAAGTCCATGCTGCTACGCCAGCACTTGACGGGCGCCGGCACATCCGCCGCGCGTCGTGGACGTTCAGGCGCTGTCCAGTCTGCTGTCCGGATGGAGGCGCAGGCCATCGCCGCGACGTTCAGTTCCTTGCAGCCGCACGCGGTCGCCGCGGCGAAGGCCTTCGAACGTCTCGTTGTGCGGGCGGCGATCGCGATCGAGGCGAACCAGCGGCACCCTTCCCTCCGCTCCGCAGATCCACACCCGCTTCTTCCCCTTTTCCGGCGGCGCTACGCCGACGACGCGCCAGACGTCGGGCGGCGCATCCGGCGCGTGGCGACCGAGGACCAGCGGCACGAACGACAACACTTCGTCGGCGCGCAGCCCGGTCGCGTCCGCGAGCTGGCGGAAGAACGGCGGAGGGTCCCACCGTGCCTCCGCAGTGCACCAGTCCTTTGCCGAAACGAGCGCAGGACAGGGCCCCTGCGTGAAGCATGGCGCCAAGGCAAACCAGCCTTCGCGCAGCAGCAGATCCCGCAGGGAGAGGAGCGCGCGGCCGGTCTCGCGGAGCGCGGGCTCGACGACGGCGACGATCCCGCGCAAGCGCCGCACCAGCGCCAGGGGGTCCGGTACTTCGGAAAGAACGTTGGCGACGAGCGTCAGGTCGAAATCTTCGTCCGGCAGCACGCGGGTCGTCCGCACGACGCCCAGCGCGCGCGCCTCCGCGAGCGCCTCTTCAGCCGAATCGAAGCATGTCGCCTCGCCGCCCAACAGATCCAGCGCGGCCAGCGCGGCGGGGCCCGGTCCCGACCCGACGTCGAGGATGCGCGGCGCCGGCGGCAACGCAACCATCGTCAGCGTCGCCTGCACCTTCACGTACGTCTGCGGCCACCACCAGAGCAGATAGGCGCCGAGATGCCGGCCCGCATACGTTGCCGGCCTGGCCAGCGCGCGATCTCCGACCAGGCCTTCGTGGAGCTCGAGCACGGCGCGCGCCGCGGGGCGGACCTCGGCAGCGGACAGCTCCGCGGACGGGCCGCCTGGCAGCCGCAACAGCGCCCGAGCGCGAGCGAGCAGCGCCGGAGCATGGCCGTCGAGGATCACGGCGCCGAGTCTAATCCCAGCTCGCGCAGCGCTGCCCGCAGATCCGCCGGAAGCGGCGCTTCGCAGACGACGCGCCCTCCGGTCACCGGGTGCGCAAACGCCAGTCGCGCGGCATGCAGCCCCTGCCGGCCGAGCGCAGCGGCCGCCCGCCGAATCGCCGGCGGCGCCGACGGCCCTTCCCGGCGCGTTCCGCCGTACAGCGTATCGCAGAAGAGCGGCCATCCGCGGTCGGCAAAGTGCGCCCGGATCTGGTGGGTGCGGCCGGTGAGGAGCTCGACGTCGAGGAAGGCGGCTCCTTCGCTCCGCGCCAGCACCGCAAAGCGGGTGACCGCGCGTTTCCCGTCCCGGACGCGCGACGAGAAGCGCTTGCGATCCACCGGGTGGCGCCCGTAGGGCGTATCCAGCTCGCCGCGATCGGGCGGCGACCCATGTACCAGCGCCCGGTAGCGCTTCTCCACGTCGCGAGCCTTGAACGCCGCCTGCAGGGCGCGGAGCGCCGGCTCGGCCTTCGCGACTACCATGCACCCGGAGGTGTCCTTGTCGAGGCGATGCACGATTCCTGGACGGAGCTCTCCTCCGACGCCGCGTAGATCCTTCACCTGGTGCAGGAGCCCATGCACGATGGTGGCACCCTCGCCGCCGGCCCCGGGGTGGACGGCGAGACCAGCGGGCTTGTCGATCACCAGCAGATACGGATCCTCGTACAGCACCGGAAGGTCGAGCCGCACCGGATCGAGCCGCGGCGCCGCGACCTCGGGCAGGCGGAGGCGGATCTGCGCTCCGGCGCGCGGCCGATCCGACGCTGCCGCCGGCGCGCCATTCACATCGACGAGACCGGCAACGATGAGCTGTTGCACCCGTGAGCGGGAGAGATCGGGAAACCGCGACGCCGCGAGCTTGTCCAGCCGCTCGCCGCCGGCGGGGGCCTCGAACCCGCGCTCTTCTGCGATCGGCCGCGCGGGTCTTCTTTGCTGCTCGCGCTCGCGCTGCCTGCGCGAAGGGCGTCCCCGAGGGCTCACCAGATCTTCGACTTGATGTGTCCCTTGCGGGCGAGGATCACGTCGACCAGCGCCCGATCGAAGAAATTGGTGCTCCCGAGAAGCCTGGGATCGACCCGGCTCTCGTAGTGGGCGCGCCCTTCGGCGATCTCCTCCTGCAACACGGAGAAGAAGGTGTCGTTCTCGATGCCTTCCTTGATCTTCGCCTCGTTGTACAGCGAGAGGTCCGAGGCGATGGCGCGGGCCAGGCGGTTTGCGGCCTCGGGCGTATCGATCAAGGCGGCCATGGAGGGGAATCTATAATCAGTTGTCGCTTTCCTGAAGTTCCGTGTTCCAGTACGCCATGTCGGTCAGCGAGAGGAACGGCAGCCATTGCTGGTAGAACGCCCCCGTCCGCGGCGGACCGCGGAAGAATGGCGTCCAGCGCGGGCGGAGCGGATGGCGCAGCAGCCTCATGTGCGCCTCGTCGGGTGTGCGGCCGCCCTTCCTCAGATTACACGGGACGCACGAACAGACCACGTTCTCCCAACTCGTCACGCCGCCGCGGCTGCGCGGGATCACGTGATCGAGGTTCAACTCGGCGCGCGGCGGCTTGCGGCCGCAGTATTGGCAAGTGTTCCGATCGCGGGCGTAGATGTTCAACCGGCTGAAACGGACGCGGGCGCGCGGCAGGTGGTCGTACGCCTGTAGAAGGATCACCCGGGGAATGCGGATGCGCTTGCGCGTGGTGCCGATCGAGTCCTCGTACACCGCTGCCGCCAGCTCCGCCCAGCTTTCGAAATCGAACGTCTGGTATTGCTCGTCCACGGCCTTTGCCGCACCGCGGTAGAGAAGAATCAGAGCCCGGCGCACAGAAGTGACATGCACCGGCTGGTAGAGGCGGTTCAGAACCAGGACGCTCGTCGAAAGCAATTACACCTCCATGTCGTCGTCGCCCTGTTCTCGCAAAAGGCGACCGGCAGCGCCACTATCGCTGACTCCTTCTACTGTATCGCCTTTCCCCGTGGTTGCACGCCCGCTCGCTTTTGCCACCGCTTCAGCCAGTTCCGCGACATCCTGCACACATCGGACGTCGAGCACCACACGCCCCTCGCGCACCACCGCCACGACCGGAGGATCGCCTTCGCGCAATGCGGCCAGAAGAACCACCGGGTCGTCGGCGTCGACCGCGACGCCTGCGCTTTCCAGCTTCCGCAAAGGCAGCGACCCCCCGCCGACCTTGCCCTCGCACTCGACGACCGAGCAGGCGATCCCCTTCTCCTGCAGCAGCAGCGCGAGACGCGTCGCCCGCTGCCGTAGATCGGCCGGGGACGCCTGAAGATCGCGCAGCGCGGGCAGCTCGCCGGCGCGACCGTTCCGATACAGCCGAAGAGTCGCTTCCAGCGCAGCGAGCAGCATCCGGTCGGCGCGCAAGGCGCGGCTGAGGGGATGCTTGCGGCAGCCCTCCACGAGCTCGCGGCGTCCGAGCACGATTCCGGCCTGCGGGCCACCGAGCAGCTTGTCGCCGGAGACCAGCACGAGGTCCGCGCCCTCCTTCAGGCTCTGCGCGGCGGTGAGCTCGCCGAGAGCGGGGTCGAGCGCGCCGCTGCCGAGATCGTGCAGCAGGTGGACCTTGTGCACGCGCGCGATCGCGGCCAGCTCGGAAAGGGTCGGCATCTCGGTGAAGCCGAGCAGGGCGAAGTTCGATCGGTGGACGCGAAGGATCATCGCCCCTGGATTCGCGGTGAGCGCTGCCGCGTAGTCGCCGACGCGCGTCCGATTCGTGGTGCCCACCTCGATCAGCCGGCATCCCGACTGTGCGAGGATCTCGGGAACCCGGAAGCCGCCTCCGATCTCCACGAGCTCGCCGCGGCTGACGATCGCCGCTCCGCCCTTGCCCAGCGCCGCCAGCGCCAGCATCGTGGCGCCGGCGCAGTTGTTCACGACGTGCGCCGCTTCCGCGCCGAACAGCTCGCAGAGCAGTGGCTCGAGATGCGCGCTTCGCTGGCCGCGACGGCCGCTGGCCAGGTCGACCTCCAGATTCGAGTATCCGCCGGCGACTTCCGCCACGCTCCGGATCGCATCCGGATGCAGCGGCGCCCGCCCAAGATTCGTGTGCAGCACCACCCCGGTAGCGTTGATCACCCGGCGCAGGCGCGGCGCCCCCTGGGACGCGGAAAGCTCGAGCACCCGGGCGTCGGGTACGGTCTCGCCGTCGAGATCGACGCCGTGCTGGAGCTTTTCCCGGGACTCGGCGATCGCGGCGCGGACGGCCGCCTTGGCCGCAGCGCGGCCCACGCGTTCCGCCAGGGCTCGCACGGCGGGCCGCGCGAGGACCTCGTCGACCGAGGGCAGGCTGCGCAACCGCTCGTTCACATTGCAGAGATTAGAACTGGTTCCCT
This sequence comes from Deltaproteobacteria bacterium, assembly GCA_005879535.1. Lineage (NCBI taxonomy): Bacteria > Pseudomonadati > Myxococcota > Myxococcia > Deltaproteobacteria bacterium. The sequence goes on from VBKI01000077.1 coordinate 63,180, forward strand.
TCGCTGCCAAATCCTGCAAAGTGCACTGCCATGCCACGAGCCGCTCTCGCTCTGCTCTGCGCAGGTTGTGCCTCCGCGCTCCAGATCACGCCGGAGGACCGGCAGCTCCACCTGGACGCGGTGGTGGTCGATGCGCACTGCGACATCGCGGAAGCGATGTCCGACGAGGGTTACGATCTGCTCGCTCGCCACGACGTGCACCACGTCGATCTTCCCCGCCTCCAGGAGGGAGGCGTCGACGCCGAGTTCTTCTCCGTCCGCGTCCATCCGGAATCCGTCGATCTGACGCGGTTCTTTCCCACGGCGATGCGCGAGATCGACCTGCTGCAGCAGGTCGCCAGGCGGAGCGGCGGCGCGCTGCAGGTGGCGCGAAATGCCGACGAGGTCCGCGACAATGCCGACAAAGGAGTCACCTCGATGCTCATCGGCGTCGAAGGCGGCCACCTGCTGCTGCCGGGAACCGAGGAGGAGCAGCTCGCGCATCTCAAGGCGTTCGCCGATCGGGGCGTGCGATATCTGACCCTTGCCTGGTCCTCGTCGAGCACCATCGGAGGCTCGACCGCGGAAGACGCGAAGACGGGACTGACGCCGTTCGGCAAGCGCGTGCTCGCGGAGATGGAGCGGCTCGGCGTCGTCGCCGATCTCTCACATGCGAGCGATCCCCTCTTCTGGGACGTCATGCGCGAAAGCCACAGGCCCGTCCTGCTCAGCCATTCCGCGGCCCGCGCACTCTCCAATCACCCGCGCAACGCGAGCGACGAGATGCTGCAGGCCGTCGCGCGCAACGGCGGGGCCGTGTGCGTGGACTTCTCCCGCACCTTCCTCGACGACCGGTTCCGCAGGGCATCGCAGGGACTGCTGCAAAAGACGAAAGGGATGCGGTTCAGCGAGAAGGTCGCGCTCTACCGGCGCGAGAACCTGCCGGAGGTGCCGCTGAGCACGCTGGTCGATCACATCGAGCACATGGCGCAGATCGCCGGCAACGATCACGTCTGCCTTGGCAGCGATTTCGACGACGCCCCGATGATGCCCGTGGGGCTCGAGGATGCCTCGAAGCTGCCGGCGTTGACGGCGGCGCTCCGCGCCCGCGGATGGTCGCCGCGGAACCTCCGCAAGCTGCTGGGCGAGAACCTGTTGCGCGTGCTCGCCGCCAGCGAGGGTCGGTAGAGTACAGGTCCAAAGCCTAGCCCCAAAGCCGCACCTCCGGTGCGGCAACAGCTAGCGCGCGGCCAGCGTCTGGCCCAGCGCCGGCATCCGGCCGTTCGAGTAGAGGAACTGGTACGCGGCGAAGCTGCGCAGGCACCGCTTCACGTATCCGCGCGTCTCGTCGAGCGGGATCTCCTCGACGAAGGCGTCGAGCGGCAACGATCCCCGCACCTTGAGCCATGCGGAGACCGCGCCGGGACCGGCGTTGTAGGAAGCGAGCGCGAGCGCCGGATGCTGGAAGCGGGCGTACAGCTCGCCGAGGTACGCGCCGCCGATGCGGATGTTGAGGTCGGGGTCGAGAAGCTTCACCGTCTGGTATCCCTGCAGCTTGAGCTTGCGCGCGAGCATCCGCGCCGTGGAGGGCATCACCTGTGTGAGGCCCAGCGCCCCGGTCGGCGAGAGAGCGTGCGGATCGAGCGCGCTCTCCTCTCGCATGAGCGCCTGGAGGAGATCGGGCGGGACCGCTGCGCCCTCCGAGACGCGCGCGATCTGCTCGCGGAAGGCCAGCGGATATGCGAGAGCGGCGGCGCGCAGCGCCAGCGACGAAGCCGGTCGACGCAAAAGCCCGCGCAGCTCGGTGCGGACTATGGCGTGCGCGGCGCGCAGATCTCCCGCCCGGGAATACAGCTCCGCGATCAGCGTGAGCGGCTCGTGCCCCGCGTCGCTGCCGGAGCGCGCCGGCGAACGATCCACCGCGGAGATCTCCCGGGCCGCTTCCGCCTTCAGGCCCAGCCGGAGCAGCTCGATGGCGGCGTGGAGGTGGGGATCGCGGCCGAGCGCGCCGGCGTGCAGCGACTGCGGGGCCGGCGTCTGCAGCAGCCGATCCTGGGCCTGCTCGATAGCATGTGCGGTTGCCGGATCGAGCTCGGTGAGGCGTCCGCGCGCGAGCAGCCCGTAATACGTCAGCGGGCGTCCTTCCACGAGCCAGGCGAGATCGGTGCGCGCCGCTTCCCGCGCCGCGCTGCGGGCCAGCTCCGTCTCCCCGTACTGGGGCTCGAGCAGCGAACGCGCGCGCCAATAGCGGGCCCGCTCCTCCTCGTAGCCGTCGGACTCCGGGCTGGCGGCGAGCTGATCGAGCCAGATCAGTCCGTCGCGCGGTCTTCCCTCGCTCCAGTGCGACCAGAAGAGCCGGAACAGCGCGTCGTTCCGCAAATCGCTGCCGAGGAAGTGATCGACGAGGTCGCGCAGCAGCGCGCGCTCCTTCTCGACGTCGCCGGCGCGGCGGGCGGCGACGGCCTGGTTGTAGACGGCGTCGTCGGCGAGGGTGGACTGCGGGTACTTGCGCGCCAGGGCCTCCCAGAGCGGGCCGGCGGTCTCCTTGCCGTTGATGGTCTCGAGCTGCGCCAGCACGTACAGGGCGCGGGAGCGCACGTCGGTCTCCGCGCAGCGAAGCACCACCTGCGCGAGCGCGACGCGCGCCCGGCTGTACTCGCGCTCCTTTCGCAGCGCCCGACCCTGGTCGAGTCGCACCCGGCAGGCCAGCGCGTCGGCGGGCTCGGCAGGGGTCTTCGCGACGTCGTCCGGGGTCGGCTGGTGCTGCTCGGGGAACGCGCCGAGCGCGCTGAGCGCCGCCTTGAGGAAGCCGCCTGCGCTCCGGTCTCCCGGGCAACCTCCGTGGCAGAGAGAGGCCACCGGAATCCGGCCGAGCTGATCGAGCGCTTCGCGATTGCGGTGCGCATCGAGCAGCATCTCCGCCCGGCGAACCAGGAGCAACGGCGCGATCGACCGCCCGGGACCGAGCTGCCGCTCCCTCTCGCGCGCGGAATCGGCGCCGGTCGACAACGGGTGCTCGACCCAGGCAGCGCGCCAATGCGTGCGCGCTTTCTCCTTGGCCCCGGCGGCGAATTGCGCGTCGCCAGCGATCAGGTGCGCGGCGGCGACGTCGGCGCGCAGCATCCCCGCGAAGATGGGCTGCAGGATCTCTTCCACGCGCGCTGCCGTCCGTGGGCCGGCGACGCGCAGGTCGATTGTCCGCCGCGCCCGCTCGAGCAGCACCTCGTCGGCGTCGACGTAGCGGAGCGAGACCTGGCCGAGCAACCGTTCAGCAGCGGACGTTTTGCCTTCGTCGATGGCGCAGAGTGCCGCGAGGTGCATGGCGCGGTCCGAGAGCGGTCCTCCCTGCGCTGCCAGCTGCTCGAACAACGCGCGCGCAGCCTTGGGCCGTTCCGCGGCCCTCAGGGCGAGGGCCTTCAGCCACTTCGTTGGGGAATCCGTCGGCTTGCGCGGAAGATGGCGCAGCGCATTCCTGGCCCGGCCGGCCTGCAGCTCGCTCGCAGCCGCCGTGCGCTCCGGCGACGTGAAATACGGCGCGAGGTCCGCCTCCGTGATTGCCGGCCCGCGCTCCACCGCCTCGGCGTCGGGCTCCTGGGCGGGCGGATCGCCAGGCGCCGGCACCCAGGCAAGGCAGAGCGCGGAGACTGCTGCAAGTCTGGACAGGCGGGCAATCATTTTGGGCTCGGCTACTCGCTGCAATGTGGCATTGAGGGGCACTCGCGTCCAGTCGGCAAACCGCCGTCCGGACGTCCGTCATTCCGGGAACTTCCCCGGCCGCCTGGCGTGTTACCCTCCGTCGCGATGGATGCCCGCACCCAGAGCGCGCTGCTTGCCGCCATCGTCTGTTTGGCGCTCGCTCTGGCCATGCTCCTGCGCCAGGGCAGGACGCGCCTGTGGACCGCCTTCGCGCTGCTCAATTTCGCGTTGCTCGCGTACCAGATCGGCGACTTCCTCCACGGTATCTTCGGCCTGGCGCAGTCGTGGCCGCTGCGGATGACCCTCGCAGCCGCGGGGTTCATCCCTGTCGCGGTGCTCGCCTTTATCGTTGAATTTCAAGGGGAATCCGCCGGACGCGTCGTGGGTCTCCGCCGCTTCGCCACCGCGACGGCGCTGGCCACGGTGGCGGTCGCGGTCTCGCCGCTGGCCCTGATGCCGCCGGCGCGGGTCACGGCGTCGGGAGCGGTCTTCGTCCAGCTCACGGCGGCCGTGAGCCTCCTGTATGCCCGGATGCGCCGGGCCGCGTCGCGCACCGAGCGGGCGCGCCTCTTCTATCTCTGGGTCGGCGCCGCCCTCTGCGTCGGACTGACGTTCGGCGAGCTCCTCATCCGCCTCGCCGGATGGCCGCCGCCGCCGTTCGCGAACGTGGCAATGACGATCTACCTGTACTTCCTCTCCCAGACCATCCAGCGGCACCGCCTGCTCGATCTCAACGAGCTCTTGGGAAAGATCGTGGTCCTCGCCAGCGTCGGCGTGGTGCTGACCTTGATCTACGGCGTGCTGGTGCGGTGGACCGGCACCACCGGCCTGTTCCTCTTCAACACGATGGTGGCGTCGTTCGTCATCCTCATCCTCTTCGAGCCGCTGAAGACCAAGGTGGAAGAGAAAGTCCTCTCCATCTTCTTCGCCGAACGGTTCCACTTCGTGCAGGCGCTCGCGGCGCTGCGGCAGCGGATGGCGGGCATCATCGACGTTCGCGAGCTGGCGCAGGTGGTGCTCGACGGCTTCTACGAGACGCGGCGGGTGACGCATGCGTCCATCTACCTGCTCGCCGACGACGGCCTCGGCTTCCGGCGGCTCGACTATCGCGGCCCCGCGCCCACCCCGTACATCGACGCCGCCACGGTGCGCGCCTTGGTCCAGAGCGCGCAGGGCGGGCAGAAGGCGCAGCTCGTCGAGCTCGTCGAGCGGCGCCTCGCGGAAGTGCGGCAGCTGTTGCCCGAGTCCGAGACGGAGCTGACCGCTCTCTCCGAGGAGCGGGCGCGGCTCTCGGAGATCGGCGCAGCCATGGCCGCGATGCGCGCCGGCGTGACCATTCCGCTGGTCGCCTCGCAGCGGGTGGTGGGATTCCTCTGCGTCCTCGACGACCGCGTGCCGGAGGCCTTCGCCTCGGACGAGCTGGCGACGATGCTGGAGGTCGGCGACCAGGCGGCGATCACCATCGAGAACAGCCGCCTGTACGAGAAGATGAAGGAGCGGGACCGCCTGGCGGCGCTGGGCGAGATGGCCGCGGGTCTCGCCCACGAGATTCGCAACCCGCTCGGCGCCATCAAGGGCGCCGCCCAATACCTCGACCCCGCGCAGTTCCAGAGCGGCGACGGGGAGATCCTCCAGATCATCGTCGAGGAAGTGAACCGCCTCGACGGCGTCGTCGCCCAGTTCCTCGACTACTCGCGGCCGTTCCCCAACGCCGCCTCCGGCAAGTTCCAGAGCACCGATCTCAACGACGTGCTCTGGAAGACGATGAAGCTGATCGAGAGCAGCATGCCGGCAAACGTCGTGCTCGAGCTGGATCTCACGCCGGGCCTGCCGGCGATCCACGCCGACGCCGAGCAGCTCAAGCAGGTGTTCATCAACCTGGCGTTGAACGCGGTGCAGGCGATGCCCGACGGCGGTCGCCTCACCGTGCGCACCCGCCGTCCGCACGCCCCCATCGAGCTGGGCCTCTCGGAGCACACCCCGCGATACTCCGCGGATCAGCTCGAGGTTCGATTCGCCGACACGGGCGCCGGGATCCCCGACGACGCGCTCGATCGCATCTTCATCCCCTTCTACACGACCAAGACCAAGGGCACGGGTCTGGGGCTGGCGATCTCCCAGCGGATCGTGAAAGGGCACGGCGGCACCATCGAGGTCCAGAGCCGCGTCGGCGAGGGCACCGAGTTCATCCTCCGTTTCCCGTCCGCGAGCGCGCTGGATACCGCGGGGCGCCTGGGGATGGTGCAGATACCGCTCTCCGTCGAGTCGGTCGTCGCCTCGCCGAAGAAGGTCCCCGCCTGACCAAAGCGCTCTAGGAGTCCTGCTCGAGCACGGGCCACCCTCGCCGTCGCGCTTCGTCGGCCAAGGGAGAACCGGACCGGGGCGCCACGGCGACCGCGATCCGGGCCGCTTGCAGCATCGCCAGGTCGCCGTTGAACGAGTCGCCGCAGGCGAGGACGATGGCGCCTTCTTTCCGGATCGCCTCGAGCTTGCCCCCGGCGTAGGGGATCGGCTGCACCACGTCGGCCGTGAACCGTCCGGCGCGGACAGCGACCTCGATCCCGTGACACCGGTCCGGCGCGAACCCGGCGAGAGGAGCAGCGGCAATGACGATGGGAATCGCGCTGGCCGATACCACGGCGGTCCGCAAGCCCGCGGACTCGCAAAGCTCCCGGAGGCGGGCCGTCGCCGCGATCCGCCGGGGCGGCACCCATGACGCGGCGAAGCGCCGCGCTTCGGCGGCCACCTTGTCCACCTCCAGGCCCGCGTGGAGCTGGGCGGCGTAGGCGTAACCGGCGGCACGGTCGCGGTCGACGGCGCGCTCGTACGCCTCGTAAGGGTCGCTTCCGTCGGAGAGCTTCACCCAACCGAGCGAGACGAGATGGCGCAGGAAGGCCTCGCCGACGTCCTCGCGCCAAAGGGTCCCGTCGGCGTCGAACACGGCCACGCCCGGGGCTTCGCATCCTGCGTCGCGGATGCGCCCGGCAAGCGCGTCCGGAATCACTGGCAATGCTTCAGCGCGCGCGCGAATGCGTCGCGATTCTCGGCCTGCTCGCGCTCTACCTGGCCGCGCACCTCGGCGCAGCCGCCCTGCTTGCGCGCGAGCACCTCGGCGGCCTGCGCCCGTATTCCCCGGTTCTTGGCCGTCCGCAACACGGGACGCAGCTCGCCGACCGCTTTCGCCGAGGAAAGGACTTGCCCCGCGCCATGCATGGCCGCAATGCGGACCACGGTGGGCTGCCGCTCGTCGCGCGCGAGCTTTCCCACCAGAGCGGCGGCGCGATCGGGCGCGGCGGCAACGAGCCCGTCGACGGCCTTCGCCCGGCGAGACGGGAATTGTGCCTCGTCGGCGATCACCGCTTCGAGGATGGGCGCCGCCTGTGGCCCGAGCGCCTTCCAGCGCGCCGCGCCGGCGGGCCGATCGATCGACCCGAGATACGCTTCGACGCGCTCGCGCACCTCGGCATCGCTGAGCTGCTCCTGCGCCGGTTGCTCCGGAGCGGGGTTGGTCCGAGGCGCCCGGGGCGCGGCGATCAGCGCTGCGAGCAGAAAGGCGATCACGGCGTCCTCCTCACTGGTGCATAAGCGGGTTCAGGCGCATCACTTGCGATTGCTGCGACGTGAGAGTTCCGGCGGACACTCCGGGCTCGAGGAACCAAAACATGAGGTTGTCTCCGCCACCGCAGGTCGGGGCGGAGGCGCACCGATCGGCCAGGAGCGTCGGAGCGGTCGTGCCATAGGTGCCGCACCTCGACCCCGGCGCCGCGCACGACGTGCAGGGGCATTTGGGCGTGTCGGTCAGCGGATCGAAGTCCGCGCCCTCCCTTTCGGTGGTGTGGAACAACCCGAGGAAATGGCCGGTCTCGTGCGCGGAGATGAACGCCACCTCGTCGGGACCGCAGGCGCCGATGTCGTATGCGCCGGTCGGGCAGCTGGCCAGACCCGAGAAGAGATCTGCGATCGAGACCACCGCGCCGCTCTGGACGGTGCCGTTGAACGAGGCCGGGCCGGGAATGGTCCCGTCGACGCCCACGACCATCCCGCCGGAGCCGGAGGAGTCCGTCTCCCTCAGGCCCTGCACCAGAAAGAGATTCATGAGATTCCCGTGATTCGCGGACGACAGCGTGAACATCTGGTTCATCTCTTCGCAAGGCCCGGTGGAAGTCACGTTCAGGTTGGTCCCGAAGCGCGTACGGGCAGCATCGCTGACGTCATAGAACTGCGCGTTCATCGCGATTCCGGCGTCCGCCATGATGCTCTGCACCGTCTGCACCATCCGTTTGACGTTGGGATCGTTGGGCGCATTCGCTGCCCGGAGCGGCGCCCCGGACCGCGTGTTGACGTCGGCGACGATGTAGAAGGCGACGTCCAGGACGCTCCCGGCCGGCAGCGTCCGGGTGATCACCGAGACGTCATACTCGCTCGCTGCCGTGCCGCCGTCGTTGCAGCCGGACACGAGCGTGCACTCGTATGCATAGTCATTCACTACGAATTTCCAGGTGCCGGCGGGAACGCCGCCGTCCAGCGACGCAGCCGTGTTCGGGATGGTGAACGCGGCGGTGTTCGGAGTTACACCGCCGTAGTGCGCATAGCTCCCCGAAGAATCCTCGCCGCCGTCCGGCGAAGGGTTGCCGGCATCCACGTTGTCGTCATAGGCGATCCTCCCGTCGGGGAACGTGACCGTCAGCGGCACCGCCGAGTTGTCGATGACCTGGTTCTTGTAGACGACGGTGAGGCCGGCGATCTTCGCCTGCTGCACGATGGTGACGCTGCCGGCACCGGATGGAACGGCGAAGGTAAGCTCCGTGCCCACCTTGTGGACCCCGAGAGACTGGACCTGCGCCGCCGGCAATGCGCTGGTCACGATCGATCGCTCGCACGACGAAGGAGTGCAGGCGCCCGGCGGAACGCAGGCGTTTCCCAGGGATGCACAGGTTTCACAGTTCGGGCTGCTGGAGCAGGCGGCCAGCGACGCGCCGGCGGCCAGCAGAAGGGTCGCGAGTCTCGTCACCGGTCCTCCAATCCTCCCAGTTCTAACCAGCTGCCTTGCAGCGCGTGCATTTCGATTTGTTTGCCAGGCTTCGAGGGGCCGTGATAGCCCCCAGCGAAGATGGCAGACCGCGTGCTCGTCGTCGACGATGAACAGAGCCTCCGGAAGATCCTCGCGGCCACGCTCCAGCGTGAGGGATATGAGGTGGAGGTCGCATCCGACGGCGAGGAGGCGCTGGCGGCGCTCGACCGCGACGGCGCCGACGTCGTGGTCACCGATCTGGTGATGCCGAAGATGGACGGCCTCTCGCTGCTCCGCAAGGTGGTCGTCTCCCACCCCGACGTACCCGTGATCGTGGTGACGGCCCACGGCCGGGTGGACAGCGCGGTAGAGGCGATGAAGGCCGGCGCGTTCGACTTCATCACCAAGCCCTTCGAGCACGCGGAGCTGAAGGCGATCATTGCCAAGGCCGCCCGCCAGTCCGATCTCAACGCCCGCAACGTCATCCCCGACGAGCCGGGGCGCCGCTTTACCGAGATCATCGGCAAGGGACAGCGGATGCTCGAGCTGCAGCAGATCATCTTCAAGGTCGCCGATGCGCCCTCCACGGTCCTGATCCAGGGCGAGAGCGGCACCGGAAAAGAGCTGGTCGCTACCGCGTTGCACGAGAAGTCCGACCGCCGCGACGGCCCGTTCATCAAGATCAACTGCGCCGCCATTCCCCGCGAGCTGGTCGAGGCCGAGCTGTTCGGTTTCGAGAAGGGCGCCTTCACCGGCGCGATCCAGAGCAAACCCGGCCGCTTCGAGCTCGCCGACGGCGGCACCCTCTTCCTCGACGAGATCGGCGAGATCCCCATCGAGATGCAGGTCAAGCTGCTCCGCGCCATCCAGGAGAGCGAGTTCGAGCGGGTGGGAGGAGTGAAGACGACGCGCGTCGTGGTGCGCCTGATCGCAGCCACCTCGCGGGACCTGACTCGGGAGATCGCGGCGGGAAGGTTCCGCGAGGACCTCTACTATCGGTTGAACGTCGTCCCCATCCACCTGCCGCCGCTGCGCGAGCGGCGGGACGACATTCCGCTGCTGGTGGAGCATTTCCGGCAGAAGTACAACGCTCGCCTGAAGAAGAACGTCGAGCGGATCGAGGACGACGCGCTGGCCGCCCTCGCCGGATACTCGTGGCCGGGCAACATCCGCGAGCTGGAGAACGTGCTCGAGCGGACGATCCTGTTCGCCGAGCGCCCCGTGATCCGCGCCGCCGACCTGCCGCCGTCGCTGCGGGCGAGGCCAATCTCGCCGGAAGAGCTCGCCGCCGCTGCCGGGCCCGGTCACCCCACCACACCCGGACCCCTCAAGGTGATCGTCAAGGAGCAGGTCCAGGCCGTGGAGCGCGACCTGATCGTCCGGGGCCTGGAAGTGACGAACGGAAACGTGACGAGGACGGCAAAGCTGCTCAAGATCTCCCGCAAGAGCCTGCAGATGAAGATGAAGGAGTTCGGGCTCCGGGGAGAAGATTGAGCCTGCTTGCATTGCTGATCGCCGCGCAGATCACGAACGTTGCCGACGCCGCAGACGAGAAGCACCCCCTGGAGATCGACGTCGAGGCGACCTTCCTGCACCTGCGGTCGGACACGACCATCGCCCGGGAGCGCCCGACGGCGGGCGGGATCCAGCTCGGTGACGAGCTGCAGCACACGCGCAAGCTCGACGCGCTGGAGCTGCGCCTCAAGGTCGGCGTCTGGCACGACCTGGAAGTGCACGTCGTCGCGCCGTACGCCCTCTGGGACGCCCAGGACTGGTCGGCCCTTCCGGGGAGCACGCTGGCCGCGAACACGATCTCGGTATCCGGATGCGGCGCGCCGGGAAGCTGCACGACGACGCAGCCGATCGGCGTCGTGCCCGGAAAGAGCCGGCGCTCCGGGTTCTTCGATCCCTCGATCGGAATTGCCTGGAGCCCGGTGAGCGAGGAGCGCGAGGCGCGACCGCAACCCGGATTCTTTCCGCAGGAGGCGGCCGTCGCGACATGGACGCTGGGCGTCGACTACACGGTGCCGCTCGGGGGCAAGGTGGACGACCCCTCGCGCGCCCTGGTCGGCACCTCGCGCCCCGAAGAGCGCCAGGCCCACGTGCTCACCGCCTGGACGGCATTCTCCAAACGATTCGGAATCCTGGAGCCGTATCTGAAGCTGGAAGGAACCGCTCCGTTCGCGTCCGGCAAGGCGTACGACAACTGCCGCCATCCGGAGCTGCTCGCCGACGTGGCGGCAGCGAACTGCGCCGGTTCCTGGAAGGGGGAGACCGGATACCAGCCACCGTACGAGGGGGCGATCACCGCCGGCAGCGAGCTGATCGCCTTCGAGGATCGCGCGGCGGACCGCCGGTTCTCCGTCGACCTGCGCGCGGGAGTGCGCTGGCACGGCCCTTCGGGCGGCTACACGCAGGTCACCGATCTGCTGGGAAAGCTGACCCACGCGGACGAGTACGTCACCACCACCGGGCAGCTCGCCGTGTACGGGCGGATCGCCCGCTGGTTGCAGCTCCGCGTCGTTGGGCTCGTGGGCAGGGACTCGGCGCACTTCCTCACCAACGAGGACATCGGCGAGGACAAGGACGGCGACGGGAACATCACCATCTCGCAGGGGACCGGCGCTCCCGCGCCCGATCAGAACCCGAACTACGACTTCCGCGTCGACCAGCCCGGCCGCCGCCTCCGCGCCGAACCGTCGTTGTTCTGGGGCATCTCCGGCACCCTGTCCCTCAATTTTTAAGTCTGGAGCCGCTACTTTTTCAATTTCAGGGCCAGCTGATAGACGTCTCGCTTGGAATGGGTCGTCGAGAGAGCGTCGGCGATTTCCTTTGGACGCTCGCCGCGCGCCAGGCGGGAGCGGATCTCCGATTCCAGGACCGCCGGGTCCTCGGACTCCGCCTCCGGGGCGCCGCGGACGACGATGACCACTTCGCCGCGGACATCGGCGGAGAAGCGCCGCTCCAGTTCCGAGAGTGTCCCGCGCGCGAGCTCCTCGTGCATCTTCGTCAGCTCCCGCGCGACCAGGGCCCGACGGTCGCCGAGCTCCGCGCGCAGATCCGCGAGCGTATCCGCCAGGCGCTGCGGCGCCTCGTAGAAGACCAGCTGTGAGCGCAGCGGACGCAGCTCCAGCAGCATCTGCGACCGCTGCGTCGCCTTGCGCGGCAGGAAGCCCGCGAAGTGAAACCGCCCCTCGGGAAACCCACTGATGCTCACCGCCGCGACGGCGGCGTTCGGCCCCGGGACCGGCACCACCTGGACGCCCTCCTCCGCCGCGCGGCGGACCAGGACCGAGCCGGGATCGCTGACCGCCGGCGTGCCGGCATCGGTGACGAGGGCCAGCGACTCGCCGCTGGCGAGCCTGCGGACGAGCGGTTCCACCCGCGCCGCCTCGTCGAATGCCGGCAAGGAGTGAAGCGGCTTGTGGATGCCCAGATGCTTGAGGAGGTTGCCGGAATGGCGCGTGTCCTCGGCGATGACGCCGTCGCACTCGCGCAGCACCTCCCGGGCGCGCTCGGTCAGATCGCGCAGGTTTCCGATCGGCGTCGCCACCACGTAGAGAGACATGGGAGAGACTTGTACAGCCTAAGACGCAGGCGCAAAGCCGCACCTTTCGGTGCGGCAGCGCCTAAACATCGAATGCGTTCTCGAAGTGGGTCAACGCCGGCCCCTGCGGGCCGTCCACCACCGCGATGACGTCGAAGCGCGCGGCCTTCCCGCGGCCGCCACGGTGCGCGAGATAATCGCGGGCGGCAGCGATCACCCGTCGCTGTTTGCGCGGATCGACGGTCTCCTCCGGGCTGCCGAAGAGCGACGTCGCCCGGGTGCGCACCTCGACGAACACCAGCAGCTCGCCCCTCTCGGCGATGATGTCCACCTCGCCGAGCCGGCAACGGTGGTTGCGCGCGACGATCCGGTAACCGCCGGCGCGCAGCAGCCCCGCCGCTGCCTCTTCCCCCAGCGCTCCAAAACGCGCTTTCGTCATGCCTGCAGGACCAGATCGGCGGTGCCGGGTGCCGGCGCATCGGCGACGCGGTGGATGACTTGCGTCTGCGTCCCGATGCCCTTGAGCATCTTGCCGATCAGCGCTCGTTTGGGAGCCTCGAGAATTCCGAAGGCGTCGTCGACGACCACCGGCAGGCGCTTGTACCCAGCCACGCGCTCGAGCAGCGTGAGCCGCAGGGCAGCGTACACCAGGTCCCGCAACGGAGGCGGCAGCGACATGAACGAACCCGTGCGACCGTCGGGCGCGCCGAGGACGAGCATCCCCTTGTCATCGGGCTTTCCGGAGACCACGCGCTTGTCGGTCAGCGCGTGGAGATAAGCGGTGAGGCGGGCCGACATCTGCGACCACAGCTCGTCGACGCCGAGATTGAGCAGCTCCGCCGCGCGGGAGATGACGTGCCTCGGCAGCTCCACCTCCGGAACCGCCACGCCGTTTTTCGACGCCGAGATTCCCAGGGCGTGCTTGAGATCCGCCTCGATCTCGGCGATGGGCCGGGAGAATCCCATCTGGTGCACTTGGTCCTCGAGCTTCGTCTTCTCCGACTCGAGGAGCGGGATCTCGACCGAGAGGCGCGTCACCTCGGGCTCGAGCTTCAACTTCTGCAGTCTCTCCAGCGCAGTCTCCCGCCGCTCGACGACGACCTCGCGGTCCTTGAACAGCGCCAACAGATCGACGGGCGAGTCCACCTTCGCCGCGCGCAAAGCAGCCTTGAGCGGCGCCTGCTCCGCCTCGTAGTCCTTCTTGATCCTCACCTCGCGCTCCTTCAGCTCCTGCACGTAGGTGGCGGCCTGCTTGTCGGCCTCGTCACCCTCGATCCAGCGAAGCACGACGATCAGCGGAGCCAGCAGCGGGACCAGGCCGAAGACCGCGACCGGCGGGCGCTTGAAGAAGTACGCGAGAGCATCGACGGCGATGCCGAGGAGGAGACCGCCGTAGAACCAGGCGTTCGAGAAGACGGGCTCCGGCAGCGGCGGGACGGTCTGGGCCGCCTTCTGCCGCCGCCTCACGACGTCGGCGAGACCATCGTCGCGCTTCTTCAGATCCTCCTTCGCGCGCGAGGCCTTGGTGGTCAGCTCCTTGATCTCCTCCGGCGGCCAGGGGGAACGCTTCAGCTCGTCCTGCACCGCCGCCAGATCCGCCTCCGCGTCCTTGAGCTTCTGTTGCTGGACCTTGAGGTCGTGCAGGCGCTGGGCGACCTTGAAGAGGCGATCCTGCGCCGCCTCGAACTTCCTGGTCATCTCCAGCTCTTCCTTCAAGGCGCGGACGCGCGGCTGGTCGACGTACGCGTCGTTCGCGGCGGCGGCCGCCTTTCCGCGCAGCGACGGGAGCTCGTTGATCTCGAGGACGAAGAACCCGGTATACGCGTCGCTCTGCGGCATGCCGCACTCGACGCGCAGGAACGAGTCGATCTCGAGCTGATCCTCAGTGATCTCCTCGAACCTCTTCGTCGCGGGATCGAAACGCAGGAGCTGCCGGCTTCCGCCCAGCTCGCGCAGGAGCCGATACGGTCTTCCGTCGCCCGAGAGCAGCCCGACGCCGACGCGCGTGGGGCCGGCGCCGTCGGTGAGCCGCTTGGGATCGTCGGGCGCCGGGCACACCGACGCAGTGAGAGCGGTGCGTAGAGAAGACGCCTTGGAGACCACCGCCACGTACCCCGATTTGAGCGAGAGCTGCCCATCTGCCGGCAGGTCCTTGACCTTCTGGAACAGCAGCTCCGTGAGCTGCACCCTCGCCCCCTCCGCGAAGAAACATCGCCTGCTAGAATTGCCTTGCGGTTACCTTCACTGTGGAGCTCCGCCTTCTTCGGCGCTCTTCAGGCGCGCGGCCTTGCCCTGCAGCTCGCGCAGGTAGAAGAGGCGGGCGCGCTTCACCTTGCCGCTGGTGACCACCTCGATCTTGTCGATCCGCGGCGAATAGAGCGGGAAGATGCGCTCCACGCCCACGCCGTAGCTCATCTTCCGCACCGTGAACGTGGTGTTCACGTGCCCGCGCTTGCGGCGGATGACGACTCCCTCGAAAATCTGGATTCGCTCCTTGTCGCCTTCGCTGATCTTCGTATGCACGCGCAGGGTGTCGCCGACGCGGAATTCGGGCACCTGGCCGCGGACTTCCGGCGTGACGTTGCGCTGCTCCACCAGCTCGATCGCCTTCGAACGCATCTTCGTACCCTCTCTGACTACCGCTCGCCCAAAAACAATTTGCCGTCAAGCCTTTTGCCGGGTGAGCAGGTCGGGGCGGCGCTCGCGTGTGCGCGCCACCGCTTGCTCGCGCCGCCACTCTGCGATCTTGCCATGATCGCCGGAGAGCAGCACATCGGGCACCCGCAGCCCGCGGAACTCCGGCGGGCGCGTGTATTGCGGCCCCTCGAGGAGCCCTTCGCCGGAAAAACTGTCCGCGTGTGCGGAAAGCTCGTTTCCCAGCACACCCGGAACGAGCCGCGCGATCGCCTCGATCACCGCCAGCGCCGCCACCTCGCCGCCGTTGAGAATGAAATCTCCCAGCGACATCTCCTCGTCCACCCAGCGCAAGACGCGCTCGTCGACCCCTTCGTAGCGCCCGCAGACGAGGATCAACGAAGCCAGGGCCGCCAGATCGCGCGCCTTGCGTTGATCGAAGCGTGCTCCTTGCGGCGAAAGGAGCACCACGCGCGCCGAAGGCTGCCGCGCGCGCGCCGCCTCGATGGCCGCGACCAGCGGCTCGGGCTTCATCACCATTCCCGCGCCGCCCCCGTAGGGAACGTCGTCGGTGACGCGATGCCGGCCCTCGGCGAACTCGCGGATGTCGGTGACCTGCACGCCGAGCAGACCCTTCCCGCGCGCCTTGGCGAGGATGCTCTCCTCGAGCGGCGCCGCGATCATGCGCGGGAACAGCGTGAGCACTTCGACGGACAGCACCGCTACTCCTCCAGATCGAACAAGCCCTCCGGCGCCTCCACGACGATTCGCCGCGACTCCGGAAGCACTTCCTTTACCAGGCCGAGCGGAACCAGCGTTCCGCCGGCCAGCCGGAGCAGATCCTGGGTTCCGGCTTCCTCCACATCCTCGACCACGCCATGGACGGTACCCTGCGGGTCCGACACCTCGTAGCCGATCAGATCCACCGCGTACATCTCGCCCTCTTCCAGCGCTGGCAAGTCCGCCCGGTCGACCCGCACTTCGCTTCCCCGCAGCGCGTCCGCCTGATCCCGATCGGCGACCCCCCGAAGCGCGACCAGGTAACCCAGGTTGACGCGCTCCGCGCGATCCACTTCGAACTCCTGCTCCCCCACCCAGAGCCGGCGGACGCGGCGCAAGGCCTCCGAATCCGCGTTGTAGGGCGCGATCAAGAGACGCCCGCGGACGCCGTGGGCCCTCGCGACCCGCCCCACCGCGAGGAGCTCCGGCACTTTGGCCTACCGGCCGGCTGGCGCAGCCGACTTCTTCGCCTGCTTGATGATCTGCGCGACGGTGGCGCTCGGCCGGGCGCCCATCTTCAGCCAGTGCTCGAGCCGATCCTGCTTGAGGTGGATGCGTGCCGGCTTGTGGTTCGGATCATAGGTGCCGATCTCCTCGTTGAAGCGCCCGTCGCGCGGATTCCGCGAGTCTGTCGCAACTACGTGATAGAACGGCGATTTCTTGGCACCCCGGCGGGCGAGGCGCAGCTTGACGGCCATCGGCGCAGCTCCTTGAAAAAGCGGGCTTCTTTACATGGAGCGGCCCGTCGCCGTCAAGCCTATCGACACGGCAGGCAGTCGGGCGGCTACCTCTTCAGGACGGACTTCAGCGTGCTGCCGAGCTCGTGCGGCCCCTCGGCGAGGTGCACGCCGGCCTCGCGCAGGGCGCGGAACTTGTCCTGCGCCGTCCCCTTCCCGCCCGAGATGATGGCGCCCGCGTGACCCATCCGCTTCCCGGGTGGGGCCGTCGCCCCGGCAATGAAGCCGACTACCGGCTTCTTGTAATTGGACTTGATCCACGCGGCCGCGTCCTCTTCCTCGCCGCCCCCGATCTCGCCGATGAGGATCACCGCATCCGTCTCGGGGTCCTGCGCGAACAGCTTCATGCAGTCGACGAAATTGAGCCCGTGCACCGGATCGCCGCCGATCCCGACGGCCGTGCTCTGCCCCATTCCCAGCTGCGTCACCTGGTGCACCGCCTCATACGTCAGGGTGCCGGAGCGGGAGACGATCCCGATGCGGCCCTTGCGGTGGATGTGACCGGGCATGATCCCGATCTTGCACTCGCCGGGCGTGATCACCCCGGGGCAGTTGGGCCCGATCAGCCGCGTCGCCGAGCCCTCCATGGCGCGCTTCACCTTGACCATGTCGTCGATGGGAATGCCTTCGGTGATGCAGACCACCAGCGGAAGGCCCGCGTCGACGGCCTCGAGGATGGAGTCGGCCGCGAACGGCGGCGGCACGAAGATCACGCTGGCGTTCGCTCCCGTCTGCTCGACGGCCCGGGCGAGCGTGTCGAACACCGGCACCTTGTCCTCGAACCTCTGCCCGCCCTTTCCCGGAGTGACGCCGGCCACCAGCTGCGTGCCGTAAGCGAGCATCTGCCTGGAGTGGAACGAACCCGCGCTGCCGGTGATGCCCTGGCAGACCACGCGGGTGTCCTTGTTGACGAGGATGCTCATGCTCGTTCTCCGGAATCCGTGAATCTTCCGAGGCGCTGCGGGTCGGGATAGCCGAGCTCGCGGTGGAGCCTTGCGGCGATGCTCTCGGCGTCGCCTCCGTCCGCGCGCCGGTATACCCATCCGACGGGAAAGAGATGGCGCGCGCCCTTGTCCGGAGTGATCACGCGCACCGCGGGGCCGAGGGCGTGTCCAGGGACCCACTCGCCGGCGAAATTTCGCACCAGGACCTCCCCGAGCCAGCAGCCCAATGCGTCGCGGTACTCGTTGTGCTTCGCCAGCCGATCCGCCAGATCGTCGACGTAGCGCAGCTCGTCGCGCGCGAAGGTGAGCGCGATCCCGTGCTCGCGGAGCACCGAGACGAAATGCTCGGCGCTGTCGCGGAAGTCCGCCGCGCCCGGCTTCCCGAGGATGTTGCGGAAGATGGCCGAGACGAACCCCACCTCACGCCCTGTTGGCGGCCGCGACCGCCTTGCGGGCGGCATCGCCCAGATCGTCGGCGGGCGTGATCGCCAGTCCGCTGGACGCGAGCAGCGCCTTCCCCTGCTCGACGTTGGTTCCTTCCAGCCGGACCACCAGCGGTACCTCGAGGTGCACCTGCTTCGCCGCCGCGATGATGCCGGCGGCGATCACGTCGCACTTCATGATCCCGCCGAAGATGTTCACCAGCACTGCCTTGACCTGGGGATCGGCGAGGAGGAGCTTGAACGCCGCGGTCACCTTGGCCTCGTCGGCGCCGCCTCCCACGTCGAGGAAGTTCGCAGGCTCTCCGCCGGCGAGCTTGATCATGTCCATGGTGCTCATCGCCAGGCCGGCGCCGTTCACCATGCAACCGATGTTTCCCTCCAGGCCCACGTAGCTGAGGTCGTGCTCCTTGGCCTGCGCCTCACGCGGATCCTCTTCGTCGGGATCGCGGAGCGCGGCCAGCTCCTTGTGGCGGTAGAGCGCGTTGTCGTCGAGGTTGATCTTGGCGTCGAGCGCAATCACGTCGCCTTGCTTCGTGACCACCAGCGGATTGATCTCCACGATGCTGGCATCGCTCGCCTCGTACGCCTTGTACGTTCCGGTGGCGAAGCGGACGAAGCTGTTCACCGCGTTGCCGGAGAGGCCGAGCCCGAACGCCAGATCGCGCGCCTGGTATCCAGCGAGGCCGATGACCGGATCGATCGCCGCGCGCAGGATCTTCTCCGGGTGCTTCGCGGCGACCTCCTCGATCTCCACCCCACCCTCGCTGGACGCCATCACCACGTTGCGGCCGATGGCGCGGTCGAGGGTGACGCCGAGATAGAGCTCGCGGGCGATGTCGCATCCTTCCTCGACGTAGATCTTCCGCACCTTCTGGCCCTGCGGGCCGGTCTGGTGGGTGACGAGCTGCATGCCCATCATCTTCTTGAAGACCTCGCCCGCCTCTTCCGGGCTCCGCGCCAGCTTCACTCCGCCGCCCTTGCCGCGGCCGCCCGCGTGAATCTGCGCTTTGACCACGACGACGCCCTTCTCGCCCATCAGCTCGCGCGCGGCGGCGACGGCTTCGTCCTGCGACTGGACCAGCTTGCCGCGCGGGACCGCGACGCCGTATCCGCGCAGGATCTCCTTGGCCTGGTACTCGTGGATCTTCATGGCGGGCGCCTCAGTACACCGCACCGCCAGGGTGCGCAAGCGCGGGTAGGCGCTCGAACATCGTCAGTCAGTTCAGGGTCTAGGTTTTACGCTGCCCAGCTGCGGCGCGTCCCGACCAGGCTCTCGAACTGCGGCGCTTCGACGGGCCGGCTCAGGTGGTACCCCTGCGCGTAGGCGCAGTGCATCTTGCGCAAGACCTCGAGCTGCTGCTCGGTCTCCACACCCTCCGCAACCACCTCCATGTCGAGGCTGTTGGCGAGGGCCAGGATGGTGTTGACGATCTCCACCGCGTCATCGCTCGCGCCGATGCGATGGATGAAGCTGCGGTCGATCTTGAGAGTGTCGATGGGGAACTGGTGCAGGTAGCTGAGCGAGCTGTAGCCGGTCCCGAAGTCGTCGAGGTCGATGCGCACTCCCATCGCCCGCAGCTCCGTCATGGTCTGCGCGACGTTGGGATGCTTGTCCATCAGCAGTGACTCGGTGACCTCCAGGCGGAGCGAGCGCGGGGACAGGCCCGTGGCGCGCAGCACCTCCGCCACTTCCGCAACGAGCCCCGGTCCCTGGAACTGGCGCGAGCTGAGGTTCACGCCGATCTCGAGACCCGGCTGGCCGAGCCGCTCCTGCCACTCCTTCATCTGCCGGGAGGCTTCGCGCAGCACCCAGGCGCCGATCTCCACGATCAGCCCGGTCTCCTCCGCCAGCGGGATGAACTCCATCGGGGGGACCAGGCCGCGCTCCGGGTGGTTCCAGCGCAGCAGCGCTTCCGCGCCGGTAATCTGCCCCGAAGTGAGCGAAACCACCGGCTGGTAATGGAGGCGGAACTCGTTGCGCTCCAGCGCCCGCCTCAGCGCCGTCTCCAGCTGCAGGAGCTCGACCGCGCGGTCGTGCATGCTGGCGTCGAACTCGACGCAGCGGCCGCGTCCCTGCGCCTTCGCGCGATACAGCGCCGTGTCCGCGTCGCGAAGGATGTCCTCGGGATGCGCGTACGTCGCGCTGCCGTGGGCGATGCCGATCGAAGCGCCGCTGAAGACTTCGAGAGCGCCCAGCCAGAACGGAACGCGCAGCTCTTCCCGCAGACGGTCGGCGACCTTGCGTGCGTCGGCGGCGGTGGCGACGTCCTCGAGCAGGATGGTGAATTCGTCTCCGCTCAGGCGAGCCACGCTGTCGCCGGGCCGCAGGCAGGACTGGAGCCTTCGGGCAACTTCGATCAAGAGCTCGTCGCCGCGGACGTGCCCGAGGCTGTCGTTGATCACCTTGAAGCGGTCGATGTCCAGGACCAGGACGGAGAAGCTGGTCTTGTGCCGGCGCTTCTCCAGCGCCAGGCGATGCTCGAGGCGATCGAGGAATAGCGCGCGATTGGGAAGCCCGGTGAGCAAGTCATGGAACGCGTCGTGGAGCAGCTTGTCGCGCTCCGCCGACTCCGCGGTTACGCGCGCGGTGACGTCGACGACGGCGCCGCTGATCAGCCGCTGGCCATCCTTCTCCAACGAGCGCTGGTGCACCTCCAGGTGGACCAGCTGGCCGTCGCGGCGCACGGCGCGGATGACATAGGGTCCCGCCGTTTCGGCTGCGCGCAGCAACGAGAGATCGGGCGGATAGACGAACTCGAGAAACGACCCGCCCACCATTTCTTCGCGCTTGCATCCGACCAGCTCGGCGGCGCGGGCGTTCAGCCAGACAATCTTCTCGCCCGAAAGCGCGTAGAGGCCCACGAGGCAATGATCGAGCAGGAAAGGAAGGTGATCGGGAAGCATCGCGGCACTGCAAACATACAGGTCGAGGACGGGGGGGCGACAACGCGACCTCCTCCCACGCGCGACCCTGTTAGTCTCCAGCCGTGCGCGCGTTCTTCTGCGACACATACGAGGTGCCACTTCCGCCCGGGCACAGGTTCCCGATGCCGAAGTACCGGCTGCTCCGCGAGCGGCTTCTCGCGGAGGGCGTGCTTCATCCGCGGGAACTGGAAGAATCTGGCGTGATCGACCGCGCCTCGCTGCTCCTCGCGCACACCCCGGAGTACCTGGACGCGGTCTTCTCCGGAACACTCGCCGCCGACGCGCAGCGCAGGCTGGGATTCTCCTGGAGCGCAGCGCTCCTCGCCCGATCGCGCGCCAGCGTCTTCGGGACGGTGCTGGCAGCACGCGCCGCGCTCGACGACGGTGTCGCCGGCAACCTCGCGGGCGGGACGCACCATGCGTTCGCGGACCGCGGCACCGGATTCTGCGTCTTCAACGACATCGCGGTGGCCGCGCGCGCTCTGCAGCGCGAAGGGTTGATCGAGCGCGCGCTGGTGGTCGACCTCGACGTCCACCAGGGCGACGGCACCGCCGCGATCTTCGCGGACGATCCGACCGTGTTCACCTTCTCCATGCACGGCGCGAATAATTTTCCCTTCCACAAGCAGCGCTCTTCCCTCGACGTCGAGCTTCTCGATGGTTGTCAGGATTCTGAATATATTGCGTGCCTCGAGCGCCACCTGCCGCGAGCGCTCGACCTGGCGCGGCCCGACATCGTCTTCTTCCAGGCCGGCGTCGATCCGCTGGATGGAGATCAGCTCGGCCGCCTCCGGCTGTCGCTCGACGGCCTCCGCCGGCGCGATCGCATCGTCGCGACCGCGGCGCGCCGAACAGGGGCGCCGCTGGTACTGACGCTCGGCGGCGGGTATGCACGTCCCATCGCGCTCTCGGTCGACGCGCACGTCGGGACGTGGCGCGAAGCACGCGCGGCCTTCTAGCGGTCGAGGCTGTACACGTTTTGCGGACGCACCTTCTTCTTGTGCATCTGCGTCCGGTGGTACCGCGTACCCTGCTTCTGTTCCTGCACGCGCGATTGCACGCCGCCCGCGGCGATCAGCAGAACTCCCGCGGCCGCGAGCGTCACGAAACCGAGCGGCAGGTGCCAGCGCCAGTTGGGCGGGTCCTTCTCCAACAGGGCCGGACGCTCCAGCTGCGCCGCGTGGACCAGCTCGCGCACATCCTGCGCGATTGTGGTGGTCACGGAGTGGATCAGCGGTTCCATCCCACCTGTCTGACGCAACGCGCAGGCGAACGGTTCAACGCCGCAATTTCAATGGCTTGCGAGCCAGACCGGGATCAGGCCTTCCACTTGGTGAACGTGACCGTGGTGCCCTCGTTTTGCTTCGACTGGATCTGGAAGTCGTCGACGAGCCGGCGAACCCCTGGCAATCCCAGACCGAGCCCTCCGGAGGTGGAAAATCCGTCGCGCAGCGCTTGGTCGACGTCGTCGATTCCCGGTCCGTCGTCGTGCGCCACCACCTGGATGCCTTGCCGCGCCGACCCGACTCCGATCGCTTTCAGCCGGATCTCGCCCTGCTTCGCGTAGGTGACGATGTTGCGCGCGAGCTCCGAGATTGCCAGCGCGATCAGCGTCGCGTCTCCGGAAGAGAAGTTCAGCGCCGTGGCGAGCCCACGCCCCTTCTGACGAGCGGTGACGATGTCCTGGTCCGAGCGGATTGGAACCTGGATCTCGTCTTCCACCAGGCTCGGGTAAAGCCTGTGGCGTCGTTCAGTCAATACCCTGGGTAGCGCTCTCTCGCCTGCCGAACCTTGCAAGCCGTGGGGCGCAAGGCGCGCCCCGCAGTGAGCTCCTTACTGCAGCGACAGGGTCACGCTGCCGCCGGAAGGGAGATGGAGGTACGAGATGCACCTGCCGGCGTACGTCTCGGGCGCATGATTGATGCAAGCGGATTGCGTCGAACAGCAAACCCCGCTCGCCTGGAACCACACCTCTTGCGGACTGGTGAACTTCGCCTGGGTGCCGTTGACGACCGTTCCGGTGACCCCGGACCAATTGCGGCCCATGGTGTCGGCCATGCGGGAGCCGATGTCTTCCTGCCGCAGACTGATGATGGGAAGCGTCGAGTACGTGCGGAACTTCGAGAACGCCATGTCGAGCAGGTCGCCGAGCAGCGTATGGGTTCCGTCGTAGGCTCGCATGTTCGACTGGTGGTACATGTGCGGATCGAGCTCGCCCCGCAGCATGTAGATGAGGAGGTTCTGGCTCTCCTTGTCGAGGATCTCCTGGTAGGTCAGGTTGCGGCCCCAGAAAGACGCGTAGATGGCGTTGTATTCGGCCGTCCAGTCGGTGGGATTCGTCACGTTGTAGAAAAGATTCGTAGGCCGGCGCGGGACGAAGAGGATCTCCGGCCGGAGGTCGCTATAGACGCCGGTGTTTGGCGCTCGGTTGGTCGGCGTCGAGCCCGTGCCCTTGCCGGACTCCGTCGAGGTATCGCTCACCATGAAGAGGACGCCGTTGTCATAGCAAGCATTGAGCGCTGCCTGGTTGTGGAGGCCGGAGACATCGGGGCTGATGAACCCCTGGGGGCTGAAGTCGGTGAACGAATGGTCGGCGGCGAACTGGATGTTCTGCGCGAGCTCCGCATAGGCCACGTCGTAGGTGACGGCGTCCAGGTTCTCGTGCGTGAACGTGTGGTTGGTGAAATAGAAGTCATAGGCGGTCGCGGTCATCGCGTTCGTGAGCGGATCGTTCGGCACGTCGGGATCGCTGCCTCCCTCGCCATTGAAGGCCATCGTCAGCCTGAATCCCGAGTTTCCGGGCTTCACCACCTGAGAGCTCCACCAGTCGTGCGTCTTGTTGTAGTCGGTGGCCGTGATCCGGTAAACGCCGCCGGGGTACATGCTCGCCATATACATGTCGTCGTCGATGAGCAGGTCGTCGACCTGGGGCTGAAGGTAGGCGCGGAACTCGCCCATGTAAGCGCCCCTCGTGACCCACTCCACCAGGCCGTGGGCGAGGATGAGATCATGGACGAGGAACGGGTTCGAGTCGAAGGTGAGGGCCATGGTCTCGCGCCCGTCGGAGGTCACGCGGCTCGAAACCAGCGCGTTGTTGGCGCTATCCACCAGCAAAGGCGTGACGTTCGGATCCGATGCCGTAGCGCGGTACGCCCAGGCGTTGGTAATCGGAACCGGGTTCGCGGCATTCACGTAGGGAAAGATCGTCCTGCCGGCGGTCGTCAGCGTCGCGTTGATCGGCGACGACGTCGTGTCGCTGCCCGACGAGGGCGGATTCAGGCCCTGATCCGCTCCCGGGTAGACGTACCAGGAAATTTCCCGCACGTGGAACTGCGCCTCGTACGTTCGCAACGCCTGCCATTCGGCAGCCGTGAGCGCCGAACGCCACGTCGCGCCGCCATCGGGCGAATACGAGAGCGCCCCGGTCGTGAGGATGACCCCCTGGTACTTGCCGTTGCAGCCGGTCGCCAGAACAGCAGAGGTCAACTGTCCCGCCTTCTGGGTCGCGATCCATGTCGTGTACGGGATGGTGTGGAAGCCCAGCCCCTCCTGGATCGCCCCGAGGTCCGCCTCCGTCCCGTCGGTGGAGATGACCAGCACGTTCATCGCCTTCGTCCAGTTGGTGCAGCCCGGCGGCGGCGTGGTGACCGCCTCCGTGCTGCTGGAACCCGTCCGCAGCGCGTGCGAGCCCGTCGGGAAAGCCGAGATGGTTGGCAGGGCCGGCAACGGCGGCAAGTCGACGGGGCCCAGCGGGTTGGTGGGAATGACCGGCGGCGCGACGGGCGCCAGCCTGAGGGTTTCCATCGGCACGCCCGCGCAGGCGGGCCCGGCGCAGATGGCCTCAGGGTCGAGGATGATAGGTCCGGTGAGCTGGTTTCCGCGGTCTGCGGCACCGCTCGACGATCCGCCGCACGCGACGAGGACAGCAACGGCTCCAACTGGAACAAAGAATCTGAATGTGGTCACGGCGGTGCTCCTGGCTTCATTCCCCTCCCGGATGACGGTCCTCAAATCAGAAGGAAAGTGACGGTCTGGCCAGCTCCGACCTTCACGATGCTGATGCACTTGCCGGCGTACATCTCGGCGTTCGAGGCACAGAGACCGCTGACGGCGAACTCAACGCTCACCGGGCTGCTGAAGGAGACGCTCACGCCGGGGGTCAACAACGCGCTCACTCCGGCATTGTTGCGGGCCATGGTCCGCGCGATCCGGGCCCCGGCATCGTTCATGTCGGGGCTCATGATCGGCAGCGTGGAATACTTGCGGAACTTCTGGAAGGCGACGTCGAGCAAATCGCCGAGCAGGGTGTGAACGCCGTCGTATGCCCTGGTGTTGGACTGGTGGTACATCGCCGGGTCGATGTTTCCCTGCAGCAGGTAGACGAGGAGGTTCTGGCTCTCCTTGTCGAGGATCTCCGCGTAGGAGAGCGCCCGCCCCCAGTACGAGGTGTAGAGGAAGTTGTATTCGGCCCCCCACTCGGACGGTGTCGAGACGTTGTAGAAGAGGTTGGTCGGCTTGCGCGGGATGTGAAGCAGACCCCGCTTCAGCGTGCTGTAGATACCGATGTTCGGCGCGGGACTGTCCCAGCCGACCCGCGAGGTGTCACTCACCGTGTAGCGAACGCCCAAGTCCCAGGCCGCCGACATGGCCGCCGGGTTGGTGAGCCCCGAGATCTCGGGCGTCACCAGGTTCATCGTGGTGTAGTTCTTGAATCCGTGGCTCCTGGCGTATCCGTCGTTCTGATCGAACTCGCTGAACGCAGTGGCGTAGTCCATCCCGTCCAGGTTCGTGTGATCCCAGGTGTGGCTGATCCAGTGGAAGTCGCCGCTGTACGTCCTCACCGCGGTGGTCAGCGGATCGCTGTCGTCGGCGCCATAGGCGTTGAACGCCCACGCGAGACGGAAGTTTGGACCCGCAGTGGCCTTCCGTGAGGCCTGCCAGGCGCGCGTGGCATTGAAATCGAGATCTGACATCCGGAACGCCCCGCCGACGTACAGGTCGTCGTCAATCAGGACGTCGTCGATCTGGGCCTCGGTGTACGCACGGAACTCGCCGAGGTACATGCCCTTGGTCACCCATTCCACCAGCCCGTGGGCAAGCACCAGATCGTGGATCAGCCATTGGTTCGTGTCGAAGGTCAGCGCGATG